>CAZRYV010000036.1:7145-14980 GCA_964604385.1 uncultured Brachyspira sp. | reverse complement strand
AAAGGCTCACATATAGTTAAATATGCAAGCCCAAAAACTTAAGATAAATTATCTTCCGTTTTATCTTCTACTTTTTTTATTTGAAGCCGTTTTTTTGCTCTTAACCTTTTTAACCATAGGTTTTTTAGAGGATGCTTTTATCGTCTTACTCGCTTTTTTCATGGTTTTCTTTATATTTTTAGAGGCTTTCTTAACCGATTTTTTAACGGTTTTTTTAGTTTCTCTTTTTTGATTTATAACGCCTTGAGCTGCGGCAAGTCTAGCTATAGGAACTCTATAAGGGGAACAGCTTACATAATTCAAACCTATATCATGACAGAACATAACGGTAGCAGGGTCGCCTCCATGCTCTCCGCATATTCCTATTACAAGTTTTTTATTGGCATCTCTTCCCTTGTTAACTCCGATTCTCAAAAGCTCTCCTATTCCCTCTTGGTCTAAAGATTGGAACGGGTCTTTTTCGTATATTTCTTTATCCACATAATCCTTTAAGAATTTTCCAGCGTCGTCTCTTGAGAAACCGCCTCCCATTTGAGTTAAATCGTTAGTTCCAAATGAGAAAAATTCCGCTTCTGTGGCTATTTTATCGGCAACCAAAGCGGCTCTTGGAACTTCTATCATAGTTCCGACTTTATAGGAAATTTTAACTCCTTTTTTAGCAAATACTTCTTCGGCTATTTTAATTATTCTGTCTTTTATTATTTTTAGCTCTTTCAAAGTTCCAACCAAAGGAATCATTATTTCGGGATGAACTTTAATTCCTTCTTTACTTACTTTAACAGCCGCTTCTATTATCGCTTTCGCTTGCATATCGTATATTTCGGGATAAGTTATTCCGAGTCTGCATCCTCTATGTCCGAGCATAGGATTAAATTCATGCAGACTATCTCTTATTGCTCTTAATTTGTCGAAAGGAACTCCCATATCGTTTGAAAGTTCTTCTAATTGAGAATCTTCATGAGGGATAAATTCATGCAAAGGAGGGTCCAAAAGTCTAACCGTTACGGGATAACCGTCCATAGCTTTAAATATTCCGATAAAATCTTCCATTTGCATAGGGAATAAATTATTCAAAGCCTCGTCATAAAGTCTTTTTGGCTCTCTATATGCGTTTTGCAACTCTTCAACCAAACTATTTTTTCCCGCTCTTTCCGCTTCGTTTATTTGAGCTTGCAATTGTTTAACATCTTCCGCAACAAGTATAAGCTGTCTTACGCTTTTGATTCTGTCGGCGTTAAAGAACATATGTTCCGTTCTACATAATCCAATTCCTTCGGCTCCAAAACTTCTCGCTATTTTTGCATCATGAGGAGTATCCGCATTTGTATGAACTTCCAATTTTCTTATTTCGTCAGCCCATTTCATAAGTTTTTTGAAATCTTCGGACATTTCGGCTTCTTTAGTTGCAACTTCTCCGAGCATAACCTCTCCCGTAGAACCGTCTATTGAAATATAATCGCCTTCGTATATCGTTTTATCTCCGACTTTCATAGATTTTGCGCTGTAATCTATATCCAAAGCGCTACATCCCGCAACGCAACATTTTCCCATCCCTCTTGCAACGACTGCTGCATGAGAAGTGGCTCCGCCTCTTGCAGTTAAAATACCTTCTGCAGCGTTCATACCTTTAATATCTTCAGGACTCGTTTCAATTCTAACTAATATTACATTTTCGCCTTCTTCTTTTTGTTTTTCTGCTCTGTCCGCTGCAAATACCACTTTACCTACAGCCGCTCCCGGAGAAGCGTTTAATCCCTTTGCCAAAATTGTAGCGGTTTTTTTAGCGTTAGGGTCGAAAGTAGGGTGCAAAAGTTGGTCTAAATCTGCAGGATTAACTCTCATTATGGCTTCTTCTTTTGAGATTATTTTAGCTTCCGCAAGCTCAACGGCTATTCTAACAGCAGCGGCTGCCGTTCTTTTTCCGTTTCTAGTTTGAAGCATATAAAGTTTGCCTTCTTGAATGGTGAATTCCATATCCTGCATATCGCTGTAATATTTTTCTAATTGATTTTTATAACTTACAAGCTGTTTATAAACATTAGGCATAACTTCTTCGAGCGAAGGATATTTTCCTTTTCTTTCAGCTTCGCTTACATTATTGTTTTTAGCCCATTCCAAACTTCCTTCTAGAGTAATCTCTTGCGGAGTCCTTATTCCCGCAACGACATCTTCTCCTTGAGCGTTTATTAAAAATTCGCCGTAGAATTTATTTTCGCCTGTCGCAGGATTACGAGAGAAGCATACTCCCGTAGCCGAAGTATCTCCCATATTTCCAAATACCATAGCTTGAACATTAACCGCTGTTCCCAAAAGGTTTCTTATGTCGTTTAATTTTCTATAGGCTTCCGCTCTCGGATTATTCCAACTTCTAAATACGGCGTTTATCGCATGCCATAGTTGAACTTTAGGGTCTTCAGGGAAATCTTCATCCATTTCTTTTTTATACATTTCTTTATATTTTACCACAACTTCCTTTAAGTCATTTACATTTAAGTCCGTGTCTTTAACTTCTTTTGCAGGCTTGCCTACTCTTGTTGCTATAGAATTTTTAGCGTTTTGAAGTATATGTTCAAACTTTTCATGGTCGACTCCCATAGCGACATCTCCGAACATTTGAATAAATCTTCTATATGCATCCCAAGCAAATCTCGGATTATCCGTTTTCTTTATCATTCCATTAACGACTTTTTCGTTGATACCCAAATTAAGTATGGTATCCATCATACCCGGCATGGATATTGCAGCTCCCGAACGGACAGAAACCAATAAAGGCTTTTCTTCATTGCCGAATTCCATATTCATAGCTTTTTCAAGTTTCTTTATATTTTCGTCCACGAGTTTTTCTAAACCTTTAGGATACGATTTATTTTTTGAATAATAATCGCATACTTCGGTAGTTATCGTAAATCCTGCAGGAACTGGAACTTTACTTTCCGTCATTTGAGCCAAACCCAATCCTTTGCCTCCTAAAAGCGCTTTAGTTTCTTTAGCTCCTTCCGACTTACCCTTCCCAAAAAAGTAAACCATTTTTTTTGATGCCATAATAAGCCCCCGTTAAAATAATTTTTAAAAAATATTTAAAAAATATTTAAAAAATAATTTAATAAATAATTTTTTATTAATAATATTATATCTTTATTTTTTTTATTGTCAATTTATTTTTAAAAAATTACTTGTATGCGAAATATATGAGAATAATAAATCAGAATAATTAAAATTTTAACTTAAATAAGTCGACTATTAAACTATATTAAGCATGAGGTTTTTAGATATATACTTAATTTTAAATTATTGTATAATATTTATTTAGGAAACGGGGAATTATATGAGAGATAAAATATATAATCTTATATTTTTATTATTATCGTTAATTATGGTTCTAAACTGTCAAAGTTCCATAGTTATATATTCAAAGAGCCGAAATAATATTCAAACCAATAATACGGTTGCAAATAATACGAGAACAAACAATATTATAACGAATCAAATTCAAACCAATACAGCGCCTGCAATACGGATAACCTATCAATATCAATTAACGGAAAGAGGAAAAGTTTTAATAGTGCCGCAAACCATATTATTTGGACAAAATAGCGAAAAAATAAGCCCCGACAGATACGGAAGAACTATAGTATATGTTTCTTCTTTATTAGGATTAACGAATATTATGAATATAATAGTCGAAGGGCATATAGACAGTTCGGGGAAAGAAAGCACAAACGCTTTATTTTATAATTTAAGCAGAACCAACGATATATTATATTTATATGACGGAAAAACTGATTATGATTTATCTTATATGCGAGCCAAAACGGTATCGTCATATTTAACGAATGCTATGAAAACAAAATTAATAGATGTAGGCGTTCAGAATTTAATCAATCCTTATGAAGAAGACGCTTTAAATAGAAGAGTCGAATTTATTATTATAGAAAATTCAAGCGATATAAATATTTATAATAATTATTTCAGAAATAATTGATTTTCTTCTGTAAATAACCATTTAAAATAATTTGTTTATTTTTATTGATATTATATTGATATTAAACGAATATATTATATAATTATTTTCTAAATATATTAAATTTTTTATAAATCATAAGGAAAATCATAATGGCTAAACTTTCACATTTGGAAAAAGAATATATTAAAGCTAATCATAAAAGTAAAACAGTAGACGAACTTGCAAAAAAATTAGAAAAAGATAAAGAACTTATAGAAGAATATATAAATAATTTGCAAGCTAATAAAACTAATAAAAAAAATTCTGAAGATGAAAATAAAAAAGTTAATATTATTAAAAAGTTTTTTATGAAAATATTTTTTGAAGATAAAGAAAAATCCGAACCGATTTATAAAAAATATTCTATAAAACCTTATCGGCTTTCAAAAATAGATTTTATATTTGCAACCGCTTCGTTTTTATTTTCGTTTTTATTATATCTGTTTACTTTAACTCCTTCGCTTTCTGCGGGAGACAATGGAGAACTTACGACTGCCGCTTATTTTTTAGGAGTCGGACATGCGCCGGGTTATCCGTTTTATACTCTTATGTCGAAATTATTTACTTATGTGCCGTTTGGAAATATAGCTTGGAGAACGAATTTATTTTCAGGAACTTGTGCGGCTATTTCAATGATATTCTTTTATTTAATAATGGCAAAAGTTCTCGGGCAAAACAGAATTGAAAAGGGATTTTCGCCTATAGTTCAAATTCCGGCTTTTCTTTCTTCCATCGCATTTACCATATCCGACAATATGTGGGCGCAGGCTACTATGGCGGAAGTTTACAGTTTGAATATATTGCAAATATCTTCGATGCTTTTAATATTGATTTATTGGTTTGAAGCGGTTTGGAAACATGCAAACGATGAAATAGCCTATTATGGTTCAAAATATCTTATGGCTTTTGGTTTTTTATACGGAGCGTCTCTTGCAAATCACCATGTAACATTGCCCTTCGCATTCGCTCCTTTGCTTTTTATAGGAATAGTTTTATTTCTGATTCATAAAGATAGATATATAGAACATATAGAAACTTCTTTTATTTCAATATTTGTATTTTTGGTTCTGCTTTTTATAGGCGGATTCGGATATTATAGATTTATTATGAATTACGAAGCTTATTTATATTTTCCGCCGGGAGTTTCTTCAAACGATTCTATATTCTCGATTATATTTAAACCGTTTACCGATATGAATATAATGAGCGATATATTTACCGCTTTGGCAAACGGTTCTTATTTGCGCCCTGATATGATACAGAATTTAAAATCGCCTTTTTATCCTACTTTATATAAAGGAATGTTTTTGGTATTCTGGCCCCTATTTTTGGTTTTAGTTTGGTGTTTGGTTTACAGATACTTCTTATGCAAAATAGATAAATTCAATAAAGATAATGATTTTATCACGGGAATATCCATAGTTTATTATAAAATGCTTTTGATGTTGGCTGTAGGAGTTATGATATACGCCTATATGCCGATAAGGGCGAGAGCTTTGCCTCCTTTAAATTGGGGACAATTAAACGAACCTTCGGGTTGGGAAAATTTAAGTTATTTATTCAGTATGATTCACAGAAAACAATATGGAACTTCGGGAAACGATATTGCGGCGGTTTTTATACTTCATCCCGAACAAGTAGTTGCATTAATAAATATATTTAAAACTCAACTTACAAGTTTAGGGTTTATATTCTTAATTCCCGGATTATTTCAAATATTCAAAAAAAATAAATTCATCGGTATATTTTCTGTATTCGGGCTTTTAAGTTTTTCAATTTCGCTTATGGCTTATACTAATCCACCTCCAAGCGTTAGAACTTTGTCTTTCGTAGAAGTATTTTTTCTTCCCGCCACTTTATATATGATGGTTATAATAGGTTTTGGCGTTCAATGGTTTATAGAATATTTTAACGGAAATATAAAAAATGTTTTCAAAAATCCGTTGAAAGAGAAAACTATAAATTCTTTTAAAACGGGACATTTGATATCGTTAATAGCCGTTTTAATAATAATGATTCCAATATTCATAAATAATTTAAGCAGAAATAATAATTCAAAAGATTTCAGCAATCATGATTATTCTTATAATATGATGAACTCCATACCAAATAACGCCATATTTGCAACCGAAGGCGGAGACAATCAGGTTTTCGGGCTCGTTTATTATACTATGGTTGAAAGAAGAAGACCCGATTTAAAAATATACGACCAAAAGGGAAATGTATTTGAAAGAATATACGGAAATCTTATGAAAACGGACGGAAGATGGCTTGGAGATATAAGCGACGCTGTGGATAAAGATTTTATAGAATCCGGACGACCTTATTATATGGCTTGGAGAAGAGACGGGCTTCACAGACTAGGAGATTATTACTTTAAAGCATACGGATTGGTATTTAAAGTTCAGCCTATAAAATATGCTTTGGTTGACGAATTGGAATTTTTTAAGGTTTTGACTATTAACGATTATAAAGAAATAGCCAAAGAACATTTAAAAAGAGATTACGAGGATTCAAAAATAACTTCGGATATAAAATCCTTGCTTGACGAAGGTTTAATATCCGTTCAGAGAAAAGACAGATATAATGGAAACGAAGAGATTGAATTTGTAAAGATGTATAAACTTCCTTTCCCAGAATTAAAAACGGAAGAAGATTATTGGGATACTTATATTATGCAAGGAACGGACGAAGAAATTTCCAATTATGATTTTTTAACGAGAGAAATATTTATAAGCTCTTATTCCCTTGCAAAAATAGATATGTATAATAGGAAAACGGCTACTTATAACAAACTTATAAGATATATGGGAAATAACGATGTGGCAAGAAACGGAATTACTAAAAGTCAGGCGCTTGAAAAAATAGAAGAGTTAAAAAAATTAAAGAGAGAAGAAGAAGACAAAATGCTTAAAATAGGATTCGATATGTCGAATGTTTATTTTGCCGTTGGAAATCAGGCGATTATAGATGGAAATTATGAACGCGCCGCCTCCATGTATGAAGAGCTTATAAAACTTGAAAAACTTATTTATCCTGCATATTTTAATTTGGCAGCTTCTTACGAATATTTGGCTCGTTCGAAGGATACGCCTTACGATAAAGAAGCGGATTATTTAAATAAGGCGAAAGAAGTTTTGGATAGAGCGGAAAAAACTTTCCATAGAGGAAGAGATATCGGAAACGCCGCAAGAGAGAGAAATCAAACCTATCAGCAGATAAAACAATTTACTCAAAGAATAGAAGCTCAATTAAGAACTCCAAAAAGTCAAGTGGACGCTATGAAAGAACAGGCTATGAAAGAAGATAGTTTTGAAAGTTATAGCGCTTATGCAAATTATGTTTATCAAAATAGGCAAGATGTGGAAGAGACTTTATGGGCAAAGAATGAGGCAAAAAATAGGGCTAAAACCAAAGAGCAAATTTTTTCGGTTAATAAAGATTTGGCTATATTATATGCAAATACAGGAGATATAAACTCTTCTTTAAATATATTAAACGACACTTTAAAAATCCCTAATTTAAGCACAGAAGATAAATCATCTTTGGAATTCGATTTGGCGAATATTTATCTTAATCAAAAAATGCATAACGAGGCTATAAACATTTATTCGAAATATACGAACGAATTGAGCGAGAACGGAGCTTTTGCCTTATACGCTATCGGGCATATATATATAGAACAAAATAAGGCTGTGGAGGCGCTCAATATTTATAACGATTTTAGAAATAGAATGTCGCCAATGGCTTCAAGCAATCAGGTTGTAGCAAATTTGTATCAAGATGTGGAAAACAGGAGAGTTCAGATAATGCAATATTTGGGTTCTTTGCC
>CAZRYV010000036.1:5638-7045 GCA_964604385.1 uncultured Brachyspira sp. | reverse complement strand
AATTAATATAAAAGATTAAAATGTATAATGAAAAATAATAAATTTATACGAGATTTTAAATAAAAAATATTCGTTAAAATTTCATTATATCATTCCAATATCTTTCAAAATATTTATGCATTCCAAAACCCGGCGAATAATTATAAATTTTGCTAAAATCTTTAACGGCATTCTTAAAAGAAGAATTGTCGATATAACATTTTTTAGCCATATAAACAAGCGCTATAGAAGGCGAACGAGACATACCAAAATTGCAATGAATCAACACTTCTTTTTCTTTAATTTTTCTATCTACAAATTCAAACGATTTTTTTATTATCGGATAAGCGTAATCGTAGGATAGACTCGATATGTCGAGTAAATTCAAATATAAATTATCAGTATTTTCAAAAACCTTTTTATCTCCGATATTTCCATGAACGCCTCGAACAAAACAGCTTTGACATGCATGAACTATTGCGCCTTCGAATTCTCTGCAATCGTTATCGTTTCCTACATATAAATTTTTATATACTTCTTTCATAATTTTTAAATCTCCTAATTCAAATAAGAATATATATCTTTAGCGTTTACAATATTTTTTCTGTTGATTATTTTATAAGCGGGAGTTTCTATGAGCAAAGTTTTTAAATAAGGAATTTTTATAATATCTGTGTCTCTGTCTCCTATCATAAAAGATTTGCTTAAATCTATATTATATTTTTTTGAGGCAAGCAAATGCATTCCCGACTCAGGTTTTCTCAACATTGAAATTATATTATATTTTTTATTATCGCTTTTTATATGATAAGGACAATAATAAAAATCGTCTATTAAAGCGCCGCATTTTTTATACTCTTCGTAAATATACAAATGAACTTTTTTTACATCTTCTTCGCCGTAATAACCGTAAGATACTCCCGCTTGATTTGTGGCGACTATCGTTATAAATCCTTTTTCTTTTGCATATTTTACTATATCTATAAATTCTTTTTTTATTTTGACTCTGTCTATGTTTCCGACATATCCCAAATCTTCCATCAATACTCCGTCTCTGTCTAAAAATAAAGCTTTGTTAATTTTTTTATTTTCGTTTGGAATATATAAAGGAATTCCGTATAATGATTTTTTTTCAAAAGCTTCATTTATAATTTCTGCGTCAATAATTATTTTTTCGTTATTCTTATAAGCTATTTCATTTAAAATAGAATAACCTGATAAAGAATTTTCTATATCGTTTTTTATAATCCTATAATCGTTATCAATTGAATAAAATTTATTATTATTTGTTTTTTCGTTATTAATATTAAAATCAAGCCCGACTAAAACGGAGTCTTTTTCCAATTTTTTATAAAACTCTAAAAATAAATTATCAATATTCATAATTTATAAATGATATTTTATATTTTTATTTTTATCAATAATTTA
>CAZRYV010000036.1:4198-5538 GCA_964604385.1 uncultured Brachyspira sp. | reverse complement strand
CTTGAAATATTATAGATAAAATAATACAATATCAAAAAATTTTATTTTGGAGTTTTATATGTCAAAAAAAATTCTTGTTCCTTTGGCGGAAGGTTTTGAAGAAATAGAAGCAATAACGATAATAGATTTATTAAGAAGGGCAAATTTGGAAGTGATAACGGCATCTTTAACCGAGAATTTGGAAGTAAAGGGAGCGCATAATATAATCGTGAAAGCTGATGCTATTTTGGATAAAGTTATCTGCGAAAATTTTGACGCCATATCTCTTGCGGGAGGCATGGGCGGAATGAATAATTTAAAAAACGACAAAAGAATCATAGAAAAAATTCAAAAAATGTATAATGATAAAAAACTCGTATCCGCAATCTGCGCTTCGCCTATAGTTTTGGGAGAGGCTAAAGTATTAAACGGAAAATATACATGTTATCCAAGCTGTGAAAAATCAATAAATATGGGAGAATATCAGAATAGCGATTTGGTAGTGGTAGACGAAAATATCATAACCTCCAAAGGACCTGCAACAAGTATGATTTTTGCATTGGAGATAGTAAAATATTTAACGGGCGCAAACGAAGACTTATCGAACGCCTTACTTTTTCCGTTATTGAATAAATAAAAATTTAATAAAAAATAAAATAATTTTTTAAGGATTAAAACTTACTTTAACATTTTTTATTATATCTATGTCTTTTGCGGAAGATGTTGAATATTTCGGAACTGCAATTTTAGAATTGGCGCTGTTTCCTATATTTATTTCCGCCGTATATAAAACATTGTTTTCTTGATATATCGTAGCTTCCACCACTATTTTATAATTTCCATCTTTTACCAATTTTCCATCACTACCTTTGCAATCCCAAATTATATTTACATTTCCATGTTTCGGAGTGGCTTTCGATACGGAATCTATTTCGGCTTGACTCATTTTAACGGCATTTGCTTTTTTCTGCCAATTCGATAACGATTGACTTCGTTTTTTCCATCCTTCTCTTTTTCCCGTAAAATCGGTTATATAAATCGTTTTAATATAATTTCCGTTTGAATCTTCAACCCATACGGCTATTTGATTGCTTGCAAATCCTTCTCTTTTCGTATAATCGAAGGTAATTTGAACTACTTTATTATTTTGAGCGTATTCAAAAGAAGCGGTTATAAATAAAGCGAATAATATAATAAAAATTTTCTTTGTTATAATTTTTGTCATGATTTTTACTCCTGTCTTTTAATCTATATAATTATATATTTTTTTAATGAAATGTAAATATTTTATAACGATTAAAAACCGTTTACTTTTTTATGAAACGAATTAAAATATATAAATTAAATAAAACGGATATTAA
>CAZRYV010000036.1:0-4098 GCA_964604385.1 uncultured Brachyspira sp. | reverse complement strand
AAATTAGGTTTTTCAAGTATAGTGATATTCAGAAATATTTTAAAAACTAAAGTTATAAAAAAATTAATTAAATTTTTAAATTTTGAATGTAAAGACGATGCGGACGATATAAAAAAATTGGACTTATATTCCGAATTTTTGTCGGAAATTTTTAAATATAACAATAATTTGGCGGATTATATACTCTCTCAAATATTTTTAGACGACAATATTTATATAAATAAAATCGTATTAAAAAAAGAAATAAATGATAATCTAAAAAAAATATTAAAAAACGAATTAATTTTTTTAAAGTTTATTTCTTCTTTTGATTTCTCTTCGCTTTTAAGCAATGAATATTCCCAAAAAATTGCAAAACTTGAAATTAAAGAAATCGATTTTTATAAAATATACGGCGAACATATAAAAAATATTGATAAAAAAGGTTATGGGATATTTTATAATAACAATATGTTTATATTGGATGACAGAAAAAATATTGTGGCGGTAAAAAATAAGGATAATCAGGATATAAAAAATTTATACGGATACGAATCCGAAAGAAATAAAGTTTTATCGAATACAAAAATATTGCTTGAAGGCAAAAAAGCGAACAATATACTTCTTTACGGAGATGCGGGAACGGGAAAAAGCAGCACGGTAAAAGCCGTTGCCAACTTTTTAAAAGACGAAGGATTGAGACTCATAGAAATCAAAAAAAATCAGCTTAATTTTATAACGGATATAATAGAAAGTTTAAGTTATAGTCCATTAAAATTTATAATTTTTATAGACGATTTAACTTTTTCTTCAAATGACGACACTTTTTCGTATTTAAAAGCCGTTTTGGAAGGAGGAGTTAATTCTTTTCCAAATAATATTGCGGTTTATGTCACTAGCAATTATAGACATTTGATAAAAGAGAATTTTGCCGACAGAACGGGAGACGATATTCATATAGAGGATACGATTCAGCAAATAATGAGTTTGGCAAATAGATTCGGAACTATAATAACTTTTCAAAGACCCGATAAAAATTTATTTAGCGAGATAGTTTTATCATATGCAAAAGAAAATAATATAAAAACAGATAAAGAAGAATTAATAAAACAAGCGGAAGCCTACGCCATAAGAAGTGCGGGAAGAAGTCCGAGAGCCGCAAAACAGTTTATAGAATTATTAAAACGATAATAATTTATTTTTTACAATTTAATTCATGAGCGTAAGCCATCTTAAACATAGAAACTTCGTCAAATTGTTTGGCTATAAATTGTATTCCTATCGGCATATTATTTTTATCGAATCCACAAGGAACGCTCATAGCGGGAAGTCCTACCAAATTGATATTAGAAGTATAACTGTCCGCCAAAAAACTTAAAGCGCTATCGGTTTTATCTCTCGTTCCCAAAAGTCCCGCCGTTACGGGAGACGATGGAGAGATTATCACATCGACTTTTTTAAATGCGTTATCGAAATCCATTTGCATAAGTTTTCTTACTTTTAATGCATGCTGATAATGAGTGTAGAAGAATCTTTTTCCCGTTATTAAAGTTCCAAATAATATTCTCGCTCTCGTTTCAAAAGCAAGTCCTACGCTCCTTGAAGTATAATAATATTCGTCCAAATTAAAATCGCCTTTTGGATGATATCCGTATCTTATTCCGTCATATCTTCCCATATTGCTTGCAACTTCAACCGCCATAACCGCAGTATAAACTCTCGAACCGTATTTTGCATTTGGCAAAGATATATCTATAATTTCCGCTCCGTTTAATTTTAAATTTTCTATCGCTTTCATTATATTTTCTCTGACATCCGCATTAATTAAATCGGTTTCGTAATATTCTTTTGCCAAACCTATTTTCATTCCTTTAATATTTCCATCCAAACAAGCGTCATAATCAGGAACGGGAATATTAAGCGTAGTCGATTCTTTAGGGTCGAATCCCGCTATAATTTTAGTCATTAAAGCAGCGTCTTTAACATCTTTAGTCAAAGGTCCAACTTGGTCTAAACTGCTCGCCATAGCTATGCATCCCAATCTCGGCACTCTTCCGTAAGTAGGTTTAACTCCGACTATTCCACAGAACGAAGCGGGCTGTCTTATAGAACCTCCCGTGTCGCTTCCAAGCGCTCCAAAAGAAAAGTTTGCGGCAACTGCGGAAGCCGAACCTCCCGAAGAACCGCCGGGAACATGTTTTCTGTTTACGGGATTTCTCGTTATTCCATAATTCGAGGTTTCGGTAGTGCCGCCCATAGCGAATTCGTCCATATTGGTTCTGCCTATTATTATAGCTCCGTTATCTATTAATCTTTGAACGGTTGGAGCGGTATAAGGAGCTTTATAACCTTCGAGCATTTTTGAAGCCGCCGTCATAGTGTGATTTTTATAGCATAGATTGTCTTTTATACATAAAGGAACTCCCAAAAGCGGCAAACTCTCGCCCTTATCTATTCTTTCTTGAGATTTTTTAGCCTGTTCCAAAGCATCTTCTTTAAAAATTTCTAAATAAGCGTTTAATTTATCTTCCCTTTTGTCGTCCTCTTCTATTTTTTTTATAATCGAAGAAGTCAAATTTACGGCGTTTACTTCTTTATTTTTTAATTTTTCTCTTATTTGTATTATAGTTAATTCGCTTAAATCCATAATGAAACCTCTTTATTTTAATCTAAAATTTTCATTTTATTAGATTTATAAATTCATTAAAAGATTATACAATATATAAAGATTTTTTGCAAAATAAAAGGAGGCTTTAATAAAGCCTCCCAAATTTATCAAAATATTTTTAATGTTTTCAATAATTATTAATAAAAATTAAATAAAAATTATTAAGAAAATTATTGATAATCTTCATCTTCTTCATCATATTCTTCTTCGTCAACTTGTTTTTGCGGCTGTATTCCAACCGGAATATCGGCAACATCAAAATAGTTCTCATAAGTTTTATTTTGGAATCTGTAATATAACGGAATAATTCTAAAGTTATCTATATAAGAAGCCAAAAAGTTAATTTTTCTTCCGTTGTAGCTCGCATAATAAATAGATAGCGAAGTATTAGCCGCTTTATTTCCATAATTTCCATAAGACATAGAAGCGAAATTATCGAGAGTAATTACTCTTTTATTGTGAAAACCGCCATATTTTAATTGAAAGCCGTCCAATGTTCTTTGGAATAATCCGCTTGACATTATATAACCCGGATGAGCGTATTGATTTTGAGGATTTCTATTTTTATACTCTTCAATTCCGTAATCTCCTTGATAACGAGAACTTACGGCAAATAATTTATCGTTATGGAAAAAGAATTTATAAGCCCATTTCGTATCTTGTCCTACTGGACTCGCATCATCTCCTATTGTTTCGGCGTCAATCGTCATACATTTAAATTCTTCTTCGGTTTGATAGCTAAAATATAAAAGATTGGAATCTCTTTTAAATAATTCGGAAATATCGTTTGTAGTAAATTTTATATTTACCCATTTTAAAGTTTGAGGATTAAACCATACTAAATCGGGGTCGGGACATTGCGAAATATAAAAACTTCCGCTTAAAACTTCCGCTTCAACGGCTGCGAAATTTGAATCGACTAATATTTGATTCACTTCGTCCGGCGATATTCCGTATGGAACTAAATTGTTAAACATATAAGGAATGGTTTCATAGCCGTAAACCGAAACGGCTGCAATTAAGAATACAATTAATAATTTTTTCATTTTGATTTTCTCCAAGATTTTTTAATGATTTTTTATTAATGATATTATACAATATTAAAAAATTAAATCAAATTAATTATGTTTACTTTGAAATATTTTTTTTTGTAAAAATTGTTATTACTATATATTTAAAATACCTAAACAATCCGATTTAGAATTTGTTAACTTTCATAATAACAAGGAGGTTTTAACCCCTTGTGTTAACAATCCAGATATAGCACACAAGGGGTTGAAACCCCTTGTTATTTGTATTGATTGCTTCACTTTGTTCGCCCACTCTGTGCGCCTCACGGCGATGACAAATTTATTTAGAATTTTTTATAAATGCTTGACAAAATTATTAAAATATTATACAATTCATAAATATTTTAATTGATTTTTATTTAAAATTTAATTAAAAACTAT
>CAZRYV010000035.1:10769-14999 GCA_964604385.1 uncultured Brachyspira sp. | reverse complement strand
AACTTCGTAAAGTATGGAAAGTCCCAAATTACTTATAGCCACTTCGTATAAATCGGCAAAGGACATTATAAATTTGAAATCCGTCTTCGGCTTAATTATGGCGTTTATTTCGCCTCACAAATATCTTGTCGTTTTTATTATATCCTTACTTTTAAGAAGAGTTAATATTTCTTTTTTTAAATTATTATTCATTTATTATTCTATATATTTTATTTTAACGGTTAAACCCGCAGCTTCCAATAACGAAACTATATATACTTTATCGTTATCTTCAATATCGATAGCCATATTGCATACACCGAATACCGGTTCTGGAGCGGGACGAACTACAACTTCTATACCCGCATCCAACAAAATTTTTTCCGCTTTAATTAAATCTCTCGGAGTTTGCAAATAACAAAAACTTTTTATCATAATTTCTTTCCTAATATATTTACCAAATATTTTAAATCATCTTTTGTAGTATACGGAGAAAATGAAAATCTTATAGCGCCATCTTTATTGCCGTAAAAATTATGAGCTAAAAAAGCGCAATGAAATCCGTATCTGCATTCTATATTATAATCATTATATAATTTATAAGTCAAATCCGCCATATTCATATCGTTATTTTTTAAAGTTATTGAAAATAAAAAACCCTGACATTTTTTATTTTTAGACCATATAACATTATATTTATTAGTATTTTCGATTTTCTTTATGGCGTTTATTAAATCGTCTATATTTATTTTCCAATCGGGTTTATTTTTCAACGCAGCCAAAAGTCCAACTATTCCTACTGTATTAGGAGTTCCCGATTCGTATATTTCAGGGATGCTGTAAGGAGTTTCGTATCCGTCTCCAAAACCTCCACCGAAATAAGCGGGATTTAATTTTTTGGGATTTTTAACATAGAATCCTCCCGTTCCTGCAGGACCTAAAAAACCCTTATGTCCCGTGAAAACCATAAAATCTATATTCCAATTATCCGTTTTAATTTTATGCACTCCAACCGATTGAGTGGCGTCCACAAGCAAAGGAATATCTCCTATAACTTCTTTAATTTTTTTTATAGGTTGAATCACGCCGCTTATATTGCTTTCCATATTTACTATAATCAACGATATTTTATTTTTATTTCTTTTATTAGATACATCAGATATTAATTTAGAAAGTTTATCAATATCGATTAATCCATTTTCAAAAGAAGGAATTAATAGATATTCCACATTCCTATTTTTACTTAATTTATATATAGGTCTCAAAACAGCGTTATGTTCCAAATGCGATATCAAAACTTTAGTATCATGCAAATCCAATCCTATTAGTATATCGTTTATAGACCTCGTGGCTCCCGAAGTAAATATAATATTTTCTCTATTTTTTACTTCCAAAATATCAGCCAACAATTCTCGGCATTCCTCTATTTTTTGAGTGGTTTTTTTACCTCTTTCGGTATTAACTCTTCCGTAAGCGCCTCCGATATTCGTAATAAAATTTTTCATTTCTTCGGCTACTTCTTTGGGTTTTGGAAAACTTGTGGTGGAATTATCGAAATAATAAATTCTATTTTTCATTTATACATAATTATAATAAAATAAATAATTTATACTCTTATAACAGCGGAAGCGTTAGCCATAGCTTCTATTATTCCGAGCATATTAGTTTGTTCTTCGACTTTTATATCTTCGATTCCATAGAATTTTACACAAGTTCCACAGAAAAATACTTTTATTCCAGCATCTCTCAATTCTTTAAGCAAAGTTTTATAAGGTTCTTCCACGCCTAAATAAACTCCGCCGTTATAACAGTATAAAGCTTCGGGCTTCGGAGTGGCGTCTTTCAATGCTCCTAAAAAAGCTTTCAATAATAATTCGCCCAATTCTTCGTTTCCGTATCCCATAAATTTTTTATCTACGACAGCGATTACCGGTCCTGAAGATTTTTCCATACTTGCGGACAAATCTTTATTTTTCTTAATTTTAAAATTCATTCCATCGTTTGTATAAGTTATTCCGTTATTTTTAAGAAAATCCGTTATATTATGAAACGCAACTTCATCGTCTATGAGAACTTCTATTTCTTCGTCTATTGATGCGTTCATTAATGCCGTTTTCGTTAAAATTAATGGTTTTGGGCATGGAATCCCTTTAGCGTCTATAGTCTTCATAAAAATCCTTAAAATAAAATTAATAAATTAAATATATTTCAATTATGATATAATAAAATATTTTTATGTCAATTAATATTAAATATTATTTTAAATAAAAATGATTTCTAAAAGAATTCCTAAAAGAATTTCTATTGAAAATAATATAATTTAAATATATCATATTCGTTATATTTATAAAATATTATTAATTAATAACGGGGAATAAAATTGATAAGACATTCGAGACCCACAATAAGAAAAAAAGATTTGGAAAGCGCATTAAAGGTAATGATTAGCGACAATTTGGCTACGGGCGATATTATAAAAGAATTTGAAAAATCGTTTGCAAATTATTTTGGTAAAAGTTTTTCGGCAATATTCGTAAACAGTGGAACGAGCGCTTTGGAAATTATATTAAGATATTTAAATATAGGCGAAGGAGATGAAGTTATAATGTCTTCTTTCTTGAATGCATCGCCTCTTCAAACGGTTGTCAATTTAAAGGCAAAACCCGTTTTAATAGATATTGACGAAGATAGTTTTCAAATATCTATGGATAATGTGATAGAATCTATAAACGAAAATACAAAAGCCGTTATAGTCTCTCATATGTTTGGAAACTGCGCTTTAATAGACGAACTTACCGATATTAAAGTTCCTGTTATAGAGGACGCTTCTCATAGTTTGGGAGGAAAATACAGAAATATACTTTTAGGAAGTTTCGGAGATTTCGCATATTTTTCTTTATCCGCAACCAGAATGATAACTTCGGGAGGAGCAGGCGGAATGATATTGACGAAGAAAAAAGGAATGGATGCCATAAGAGATATTATACATTATGACAAAAAAGAAAATTTTATTCCAAGATTCAATTACTGCGCTACCGATTTGCAAGCTTCGATAGGAATGGAAGAGTTTAAACATATTGAAAGAATGATAGAAGTAAGAAAAGATATATCCTCTTTTTACGACTCTGAAATTTTAGAAAGCAAATTAAGTAAATTTTCAATGCATGACTCTGAAGAACCTTCTTATTACAGATATGTCTGCATGTTAAACGGCGATATGAATATTTACGATACGATTTCTATGTTTGAAAGGCATAAAGTGGAAGTTGCAAAACCAATATTTAAGCCATTGCATCAATATTTGAATTTGCCGAAAGAAGATTTTCCAAATACTGAGAGAGCGTATTTAAAAAGCGTATCTTTGCCGATATATCCGACTCTGCAAAAAAACGAGGCGGATTTAATTTGCAAACTAATAAAACAAATAAGATGATTATATTATTTTAAAAGTTATCATAGCGTTCATATCGGCATACAGCCTTTTTTTGAAAGCAGGATGCTCAATATATTCTCCGATTCTTAAATTTGCTTCCATATATATTTTATTTAACAATTCGTATTCCAAATGAGCGTAAGCGCCTATAGACTGCCATAGTTGTTTGGTATTATTCATATAAGCGAGCATATAATTTAATCCTACCGACATAGGATATAAATTCGCTATTAATAAAGAATCCAATTTATACGATATATCGTTTCTATCTCTTATAAGAAGCAAATCGTAATCTAAATGATATTTTCCGTATTTAATATAAGCGTATTTAAAAGTAAGTCCCGCCTGAATAATTAAACCTCTTCCTTCAAACATGCTCTTAAAAAGCTCGATTTTAAATGTCGGCGTAATTTCCGCTTCGAGAGAAATATTTTCCGTTTTATTCGCATTTTCTATTTCGTTCGTATCAAAAGATTGATTCGGACTATCAAAATTCACAAATCCTCTTTTCCCGAAAGTGTAATAATTTAGAAAAGACAATTTTGCGTTTATATTAAAATATTCTATAATCAAAGAATCCGCAAATACGGTTAATTTATTGTTTTCACCCGTCATATAATCGCTGATACCGACATCCGTTCTGATGCTTTCTAAAGTATATCCGGGAAAAACATCAGAAATAAATCTGTAAAATAATGTTAATTGTCCGCCGCCATCAAGATAAGGGGAAAAATTTCCTTTTAATTCCGCTCCTATATAAAGCCCCGATTGAATATTGGTTTGAGCAATTAACGGACTAAATATTAAAGGATTAAATA
>CAZRYV010000035.1:0-10669 GCA_964604385.1 uncultured Brachyspira sp. | reverse complement strand
TTATTTATCGGGATATAATAATTTATAATCTTTTTCTCTTCCCGCTTTAAGATAATCTTCGGGAATAACTTTCCAATTATTTAATTTTTCAACCGTTATGCTGTTCGTTTGCTCTTCAAACCATTTTATCATATAAAATCTTAAATCTTTATCGGTAGATTTAATAACCAAATCCATATTCTGCAAAGTTTTTAAATCTATTCCCGCTCCTTGTGTCAAATGTCCGCCGCCGCCGCTTCCTCTATACGAATTAATGGCAACTTTATATTCTTTATTCAAATCAAAAGCCGAACCGTCCGACATAGAAATTATATTTATTCTCTCGCCGTATCCTTTTCTAACATCCACCGTATAATTTAATCCAGCCATACTTTCATAATTATAAGTTGCGGTTAATGTATCGTAGGAATTATATCTTTTATTAAAAATCAATTCTCCGTTAGCGTCTCTTTTGAAATTTATCAAATGGTCGTTTTTGTTTTTCATAACATTAAATTGTCTTATATAAGAATATTCCATAATATCTTTTATTTGTTTTCCCGTTAATCTCATTACATAAAAGAAATTTTCATAAGGATACAAATTAAACATATCTCTTACTTTAACTTTGCCCGCATTCAAAACGGCGTCTTTACTTAAAGGAGCGGCAAACGAAATATCCGCTTTTTCTCCGAGTTCCTTTTCCGCTATTTCAAATTGCAAATTATGTATTAAACTTAAAAAATAACTGTCTCCAAATATCGCCTCGTCCGAAGTTAATTTAGTGTTTAACTCTCCTATATCTCTTCCAACCCAAGTTTTAATTTTCTCTTTATCTCTGTCAAATCTATTTAAAAATTCTTTGTCGGCTTCAAATTGCGAAGAATCTATTAATTCTCCTTTAAAATTAATATTCCAGCTTTTAGAATCTTCATCGTAAACCATATTTACATCTACGGAAGGGAAAGACCTTGCGGCGTTTACTCCTCCGTATATTGGAATAATTTTACCGCTTGGGCTTCTTACATCTTTAGTTTTTTGTTTCGTAACTTCGTCATATCCTTTACCGCTCCAACCTTGATGGTCATGTCCCACAAATATTATATCGAAACCTTCAACTTCTTCGGCTACCAACTGACTTGCATCTTCATTTTTATATTTTTCTTTATGTGCCGTGTAATTTACTCCAGAATGAAAAAGTCCAACAATCATATCGGGTTTTTCTTTTTCTTTTATAATTTCCACCCATTTTTTTGCGCATTCTACCATATCCTCTACTATTATTCCTTCGTATAAAATTTTTGGAAGTTGTCTTTCTATCGCCGGTTCAATCATTCCTAAAATCGCTATTTTTACTCCGTTTTTCTTTATAACGGTATAAGGTTTAAAATAAGGTTCTTTAGTTTTTTCGTTTATTAAATTAGCTACTATAACTTGCGCTTTTATTTCTTTTACTATTTTATCGTAAACATTATGTCCCGCTTCAATATCATGATTTCCCATAGTTACGACATCGTAATTCATATAATTTAAAACTTCAGTCCATATATGCTTTTCGTTTGTAGCGACAAAATTATAATAATAAACTGTAGGTTGTCCCTGAAGAGTATCTCCGTTGTCGAGAAGCAAAACCGTTTTTCCCTCGTTTCTCAATTTTTTAATATAAGTAAAAATATTTGCTATGGATGAATTTTCTTCTTTGTCGGTAATAAAATTATACGGAAAAATCATTCCATGAATATCGGTAGTTTCGACTATGGTAAAATTAACTTCTCCCTTCGGTTTGCATGACAATAAACTTAAAAAAATACCAATCATTATAAAAAAACCTTTTTGCCATTTTTTCATTTTTTGCATAATATAAACTCCTCTATATATTTTTATCTTTAATATTAAAATAATATATTTATAAATATAAATAATTATATATTTTTTAAAAATAAAATCAAATATTCCTATTTAATTCCCAAAACCTTTTTTACGACTTCGATATTATCGATTATAAAACGAGTAGAATTAAAAATATAAACGGAAGTTAAAATAATAAGAACGGCTAAAAATATTCTTTTGAAAACGGTTTTTAATTTGCTTTCTTTATCTTTTTCCCATAAAAATTCTATTATATCTTTTTTCCTTTTTTTATTAATTTTATTATTAACTTTATCATTTTTTTTATTTTCATTTTTTAAAACTCTTTTAAATATGACGGACAGTATTAAATATACTAAACAAATAAATATAATAAAATTAGCTATCAAATAGTAGGTTATTATTTGTTCCATATCGTTTAAATTAATATTATTCAATTTATGATTCCTTTTGCAGTTTAAGAATTATTTTATAATATATTTTAAATTATACAAATCGCATATAATGAAATTTTGTAAAAATAAATCAAAATTAAAGTATTGCAATTTATATAAATCTATAATATCGTTAAAAGCCAACGATATTTTAATTTGTATTTTATATAAGTTCCAAATAAATAATTAACGCAAGGAGTTTTTAGCATGAAATTAAGATTATCAAAAAGAGCTTTGAAAGAAGATTTTCAAGGCAACTTCGTAAAAATGATGTTGGATGTTGCCGCGAAAGGAGATTTAATTTCCTTTGCGGGCGGACTTCCAAATCCTATATCTTTTCCAATTAAAGAAATTAAAGAGGCTTGTTCTAAAGTTTTAGATAATAACGGAATTCAGGCTTTGCAATATAATAATGCGGACGGTTATACTCCTTTAAGGGAATTTATAGTGAATAGATACAAATTGCAGGGAGTTAATATAGATGCTAAAAATATTCTTATAACAAACGGTTCTCAGCAGGCATTGGATATAATCTCTTCAGTTTTAATAGATGCGGGAGACGATATTTTAGTGGAAGACCCTTCATATTTGGTGGCTTTGCAAACTTTTCATATTTACAATCCTAATATAAGAACTGTTAGCTTAAACGAAGACGGAGCAAATTTGGAAGAATTAAAAGAATCTATGAATAAATATAATCATAAATTATTTTACGCAGTTCCTACATTTCAAAATCCAACGGGCATAACATATACGGACGAAACGAGAAAAAAAATAGCGGATATAATAAAAGAAAAAGACACTTTTCTTATCGAAGATAATCCTTACGGAGAATTAAGATTTAGAGGAGAACATCAAAAATCGTTTTATAGTTTGATTGGAGAGCAGGCTATACTTTTGGGAACTTTTTCAAAAACTTTCTCGCCGGGATTTAGAATGGGATGGATAGCTTGCGGAATAGACGAGTTAATAAATAAAATGAAACATTATAAACAGCTTGTAGATTTTCATACGAGTATATTCAGTCAAATGGTAGTCAGTCAATATCTTAAAGACAACGATTATGACGCTCATATAAAGAAGATTACCGATTTATATAAAAAACAATGCGATTATATGCTTGAAGCTATGGAAAAATATTTTGCAAAAGATATTCATTGGACTCATCCTGAAGGCGGTATGTTTATTTGGGTAACTTTGCCTAAAGGAATAGACGCAGTCGAACTTGGAAAGAAAGCAGCGGATAGCGGAGTTGCAATTGCGCCGGGAGAGCCTTTCTATGAGAAAAAAAGAGGAGAAGGAACTTTTAGATTAAATTATACGAATTCCTCTCCCGAAATGATAGATAAAGGAATATCGATATTGGGAAAAGTTATTGAAGATATGCGAAAAAACAAGTAAAATAAAAAATTATTAAAGATAATTATTTAAGGATAATTTTAATGAAAAAAATCGTTCTATTAAAAATTTCAGGCGAGGCTTTACTCGGACAAAAAGATTACGGAATAGACAATAATGTAGTCGACAGAATAGCTTTGGAGATGAAAGAAGCGGGAAACGACACCCAAATAGCCGTCGTAGTCGGAGGCGGAAACATATTCAGAGGAATGCAACTATCAAATAAAACGGGAATGATTAGAGCGACTGCGGACTCTATGGGAATGCTTGCCACGATAATGAACGCCATCGCATTGAAAGACAGATTTATGGCGGCCGGCACTCCCACTCAAATACTCTCGTCTTTTAATATAGAAGGCATGATTGAAGGTTTTGAAAGAGATAAGGCGGTTAGAATATTGGAGAGAGGAAATGTTTTAATA
The DNA here is from genome assembly GCA_964604385.1 of uncultured Brachyspira sp. GTDB lineage: Bacteria > Spirochaetota > Brachyspiria > Brachyspirales > Brachyspiraceae > Brachyspira. Next base: position 6,567 of record CAZRYV010000035.1, on the reverse strand, counting down.
ATTGCCGGCGGAACTTCAAATCCTTATTTTACTACGGATAGTTCCGCTATATTAAGGGCTTTGGAAATAGGCGCTTCTATAGTATTGAAAGGCACAAATGTAGATGGAGTTTATGATAAAGACCCAAAAACTAACAAAGATGCAAAAATGTATAACGATATTACTTTTAGGGAAGCTTTTAGTAAAAATCTCCGCGTAATGGATATGACGGCTTTCGCTATGGCTAACGACAATGATATGCCGATAAGAGTGTTCAATATGAATAAAATGGGAAATATTACAAAAGCGATTTCGGGAGAGAATATAGGAACTTATGTTCATAATTAAATTAATAAGAATTAAATAATTAATATTTAATACAGAGGAGATTATTATGATTTTAGATATTTTAACTTTAGGAGGATTTAGTATGATACCAATGTTTATAGGAATAATAATTATACTGATTGTCATTCTTATTTTCTTGCGTTTTTTTCCAATCGGACTTTGGATAACGGCATTATTTTCGGGAGTGAGAATAAGCATAATAACTTTACTTACAATGAGACTTAGGAGAGTTAATCCTTCTTTAATAGTTTTGAATCAAATTAAATTATGGAAAGCAGGATTAAAAATCGGAAGTAACGAACTTGAAGCGCATTATTTGGCGGGAGGAAATCCAACGGCGGTTTCGGACGCTTTGATTGCAGCAGATAAAGCATCTTTAAATCTATCATTTGAAAGAGCCTGCGCTATAGATTTGGCGGGAAGGGATTTGGTAGACGCCATAAGAACTTCGGTTTCGCCAAGAGTAATAGCCACGCCATTAATCGCAGCAGTCGCTAAAGACGGCATTCAAGTAAAAGCTACCGCAAGAGTTACCGTTAGAACTAATATCAACAGACTCGTTGGAGGAGCGGGAGAAGAAACAATAATAGCAAGAGTCGGCGAAGGAATCGTTACCACTATAGGAAGTTCGGCATCTCATAAAGAAGTTTTGGAAAATCCCGACAGAATCTCTCAAGTGGTTTTGGCAAAGGGATTGGATTCGGGAACGGCTTTTGAAATTTTATCGATAGATATAGCCGATGTTGATGTCGGAAACAATATAGGAGCGGTTTTGCAAATTGACCAAGCGGAAGCGGATAAAAAAATAGCGCAAGCCAAAGCCGAAGAGCGAAGGGTTATGGCTATAGCGAGAGAACAGGAGATGAAAGCGCAGGTTGAAGAGATGAAAGCGAAAGTAGTCGAAGCGGAATCTCAACTTCCTTTGGCTATTGCGGACGCTTTGAAAAAAGGAAATATCGGAGTTTTGGATTATTATAACATGAAAAATATCATGGCGGATACCGAAATGAGATATAGTATTTCCGGTTTGGATTCTTCAAGTAAAGATAATTTAAATAATCAAAAATAGCGTAGGTTGTATTTAATTAAAATTAATTTATAATAAAAATATTATAAGATAAAAAATATAACAATAAAAGATAAATTATTTGCGGTAGAATTATATGGAAAAAGAACTTATTTATTCCGTCGAAGATGATATTAATATCAGCGACCTTATAAAATATACTATGGAAGAGTCGGGATTTAATATAGAATGTTTCTCCAACGGATACGATATGCTCGAAGCTTTGAAAAAACGCACTCCGAATTTGATTTTACTCGATATAATGCTTCCCGATATAGACGGCACGGAAATATTAAAAATCATAAGAACGGAATATTCTCATCTTCCGATAAAAGTTATAATGCTTACGGCGAAATCGAGCGAAATAAATATAGTAATGGGATTAAACGCCGGAGCGGACGATTATATGCCGAAACCTTTTTCTGTTTTGGAACTTATAGCGAGAGTAAGGGCAAATTTAAGAAAAAAAAATACAAGTTTGGAAACGGAAGAATTAAAATTTGGAGAGATAAAAATAATTAGTAAAAAAAGAGCGGTATTTGTAAATAACAATCAAGTTATTCTTACACAAAAAGAATTCGATTTGTTAAGATTATTGGTGGAAAATGCGGAAAATATCGTGTCGCGGGAAACTATGTTTGAGGAAGTTTGGGGAAAGGAAAACGCTATGGAAACTAGAACAATCGATATGCATATAAAATCAATAAGACAAAAATTAAATCTTCAAAAAGAAAATATAATAACCGTTCGCGGTATGGGATATAAATTAACGGAAAATTAACGAATCTGTTATGATTAAAAATATTTTTTATAAATCGCTGTTCATTCTTATATTAACGAGCGCTTTAATGTTTATAGGAATATTATTTACCGTTCAATATAATAATATTAAATACAGTCAAATAATGATTGCCAACATTATAAAAATGCTTGAAAGAGAAATAGATATTTACGACATACAAACTGAAGATTCTTTTAGAAAATTAGTTTTGCAATCGGACAAAGAAGAATTAAGAATAAGCATAATATCCACAAACGGAACGGTAATAGCCGACACTTCTACAGATATAGCGGTAAATCCTATGGCAAATCATACGAACAGAAGCGATGTTATAGAGGCTTTGCATAGTTCGAAAAACAAAACGGCTTTTTCAATTCATACTTCCATAAGTCAAAAAGTTCCATATATATACGCTTCAAAAAAAATAAAGGCGGACGACAACAGGGATTATATATTAAGAATTTCGATGCCGATAGAATCCGTGAATAAATATTTAATAACTTTTTTGTTTACGGCAGTTATGGTTATAGGAATTGTGATTATAATAATGACTTTAATTTTGCCTTCTACCGCAAGAAATATTATGCTTCCTTTTTACTCGATAAAAGAAACTTTAGACAATATAGACGGCAGCAAACCTCAAAACATAAAAAATCTTACCGGTTTCAACGATATTAACGATATATTATACGACATTAACGAACTTGCTATAGATTTAAATAATAATATAATCGGTTATCAAACGGAAAGAGAAAAATTAAATTATGTTCTTGAAAATATCGCTCAAGGCATTGTTGCAATTAATAAAAATAAAGACATATTTTTTATAAATAGATTTGCAATAGAACTTTTAAATATGCAAGAGAGCGAATTTAAAAATCTAAACGAAATTATTAAAGATAAATCGGTTATAAGCAAAATAGAAGACGCCATAAAATTAAACAGATTTTCAAAATTCGACATAAAAGAACATAATATGAATATAGAAATAAATGTTATACCTATACTCAACAATAAAAATATATCCGCTTTAATAAAATTTGAAGATGTAACCGATATAAGAAAAATTGAGATAGAAAAACAAGATTTTTTTATAAACGCATCGCATGAATTAAAAACTCCTTTAACTTCAATATTGGGTTATTCAGAGTTGCTTATAAATATGAACTCCAAAAATAAAAATTTGGATAAAAAAACCGATTTTATAAAAAGAATCAACTCGGAAGCCTTGAGAATGAAAGAGCTTGTTTTGAATATGCTAACTTTAAGCAGAATGGAAGCGAATTGGCAGGAAACTATAGACGAAAAAATCGATATAAAAGATATAATTTTTAATGTTCTTGAAAGCAATAAAATAAACGCACAGAAAAAAAATATAAATATGGAAATTAAAACCGAATCCGCCTTTATAATGGCGAATAAAGAAAAAATAACGGAAGTGATTAATAATTTAGTAGATAACGCCATAAAATATACGGACGAAGAAGGACATATTAAAATTGATTTGAAAAATAACGGCGATAAGGCAATATTTGTCGTAAAAGATAACGGTTGCGGAATAGAAAATAAATATTTAAATAGAATTTTTGAAAGATTTTTTAGAGTAAAAAACGAAAAATATTTAAAAGTTCAAGGCACGGGTTTGGGTTTAACTATAGTAAAAAATATATGCGCTCATTATAACGCCGATATATATATAGAAAGCGAAAAAGACAAAGGCACCGAAGTATCCGTGGTTTTTAATTTATACAAATAAAAGAATTTCTTATTTTTATTTACAAAATAAGAATAAGTATCAACTCTTCGATAATTCTTTATCTTCAACTTTTAAAGGTTTGGTGTAAGAAAACATTAAATTTTCGCCATGACTATCTACATCGACAATGTCTCCGTCCATAATATGCCCAAGTAAAATTTCCGTGCTTATATAATCTTCTATTTCTTTTTGTATAGCTCTTCTTAAACTTCTTGCTCCGTATTTTTTGTCAAAACCTTTGTCTATTATATAAAGTTTCGCCTCGTCCGTTAAATTAATAATTATATTTCTATCTTTAATCGATTCGTTTAATTCATTAAGCATTATATTTATTATTTCTTTCAAATCTTCTTTTGTAAGAGTATGGAAAACTATAATATCGTCTATTCTATTTAAAAACTCGGGATTAAAATTCTGTTTCAATTCCTCTAAAGCGAAATTTTTTATATCATTAATATCTTTTTCGATTCCGATTGCATTAAATCCTAAAGAATTTCCTTTAACTATGTCTCTCGCTCCAAGATTGCTAGTTATTATTATTATGGCGTTTGAAAAATCTACCTTTCTTCCAAAATTATCCGTAAGCTGTCCTTCTTCCAAAACCTGCAAAAGTATATTCGTAACATCGGGATGCGCTTTTTCTATCTCGTCAAACAATATTAAAGAATACGGTTTTCTTCTCACTTTCTCTGTAAGCCCGCCGCCTTCTTCATATCCCACATATCCCGGAGGCGCTCCTATCAATCTACTCACTGCAAATTTTTCCATAAATTCGCTCATATCTATTCTAATTAAAGCGTCACTATTTCCGAACATAAATTCCGCCAAAACTTTAGCCAACGCCGTTTTGCCGACTCCGGTAGGTCCTAAAAATATAAAACTTCCCAACGGTTTTTTTGAAGATTTAAGTCCCGCTCTGCTCCGTCTTATGGCTTTTGATATTGAAGAAATCGCCTCTTCCTGCCCTACTACTTTTCTATGCAATTCTTCTTCCATACCGATAAGTCTTTTACTTTCAGAATTAAGCAATCTTTTAACGGGAATATTGGTTATTTCGGATATCACATTTCTTATATCGTCCTCTTCTATTAGAGTTTGTATTTTATCTCTCTCTTCTCGCCATTTTTTCTGTTTTTCTGCAAGTTCGTTTTTCAAAGCGTCTCTTTTATTTTTCCAAACTTCCGCATCTTCAAATTCCTGCATATCGGCGCATTTCTGTTTTTCGGCGTCAAATTCTTTTATTTGTTCTTCCATATCTTTAAATTCGATTGGCATAGTCATATTGATTAATCTTGCTCTCGAACCTGCCTCGTCTATTAAATCTATAGCTTTATCGGGCAAATATCTTTCGGTTATATATCTTTTGCTTAAAACAACGGCTGCGTTTATAGCTTCGCTCGTATATTTAACATTATGATGCTCTTCGTATTTCGATTTTATTCCGTTTAATATTTCTATAGTGTCTTCAACATTCGGCTCTTCCACATTTACGGGTTGAAATCTTCTAACCAAAGCGCCGTCTTTTTCTATATATTTTTTATATTCGTTAATAGTCGTAGCTCCTATGCATTGAATCTCGCCTCTCGAAAGCGCAGGTTTCAACATATTGGCGGCGTCCAAAGCGCCTTCAGAACCTCCCGCCCCGATTAAAGTATGAAGTTCGTCTATAAATATTATAACATTGCCCGATTTTTTTATCTCCAAAACTATATTTTTTATTCTCTCCTCAAACTCTCCTCTATATTTTGTTCCGGCGACTACAGAAGACAATTCCAAAGTAAGAACTCTTTTTTTAAGAAGTATATCGGGAACATCTCCCGCCACTATTTTTTCGGCTAAACCTTCCACGATTGCGGTTTTGCCGACACCGGGTTCTCCCAAAAGTATTGGATTATTTTTCTTTCTTCTTGAAAGTATTTGAACCGCCCGCATCACTTCGTTTTCTCTTCCTATAACTTTATCCAATTCTTTATCTCGAGCTAACTTTGTCAAATCTCTTGCAAATTGGTCGAGAGTCGGAGTTTTAACTTTTCTAACGATTTCTTCCTGCTGATTGGTTTGTTCGTTTGAAGGAGTTGAAATTCCAACGACTCCTATCATTTTCATTATTTCTTGTTTTAAAGGATTTAATTCTATCCCAAAACTTGTAAGAACATTATAGGCTATTCCATTTTCTTCCCGCAACAATCCCAAAAGCAAATGTTCCGTTCCTATATAATTATGTCCAAAAGCTTTAGCCTCTTCGGCGGAATAAGCGATTAATCTCTGAACTCTTGGAGAAGATGGAATTTGTCCGTATAATTTTGTATTTGAAGAAGATTTTGACATAGAAGTTTCCAATTCAATTTTTAATCTATCCAAATCTACTTTTAAATTTCTTAAAGATTTTATGGCTATAGACTCGGGTTCCCGAAGTAAACCCAATAAAACATGCTCGGGAGTCACTTGGTCATGATTTAATCTTTTCGCTTCCTCTTGAGAGTAAAAATCTATAACTACTTTAGCTCTTTTGGTTAAATGAAATTGACACATATTTCTATCCTATTTCAGCCTATTTTTACAATTTATTCTATTATATATCATAGTTGCGAACAATGACTGCTGACCGTCGCGGAGGGTCAGATCGCGTAATCTTAG
>CAZRYV010000034.1:0-15245 GCA_964604385.1 uncultured Brachyspira sp. | reverse complement strand
CCCATGTTCCTGCATGGTTGCATCCTATTACTATAACTTTCATAAATTTAACCCCTTTTATTTTGTTGAAATATTAAGTATATATTTTATTTATATTATAGTGTAAAACGGATACTTAGTCAAGCTATATTATTATAAATTTATTATAGATTTTTAGAGATAATAATTTGCAAACTAAAAATATAAATTAAAAAATATAATAGGTTGTTATTTTTTTAATACTATATATAATAATTTAAATGAATATTTTAGGTTATAATTTATTTGTCCCTTTATTAGGAAACATTAAAAATTGGTATTCTCATATAGACAGAATAAAAAAAATTGGATTTCAGTGGGTTTATATTAATCCCATAACTTATACAGGATTTAGCGGAAGTTTATACGCTACAAAATATTATTATAAATATAATCCCGCATTTTTTACAAGCCCCGAAAAAGATATAGCGGAAAAAGAAATAAAAGATTTTATTCTTTACTGCAAAAATAATAATATAAAATTAATGATAGATTTGGTTATTAATCATTCTTCTAAAGATTGCAATTTGGTAGAAGAACATTTTGAATGGTATAAATTAAAAGACGGAAAACTAGTCTCTCCCGGCGCTTGGGATAACGGAAAATGGATAGAATGGGGAGATTTGGCTTCCTTTAATAACGAAAGAATAATTTTAAATGAAAATAACGAAGAAATTGAAAATCCTATATGGAATTATTGGAAAGAACTTATTAAACATAATTTGGAATTGGGATTTTCAGGTTTTAGATGTGATGCTGCTTATAAAGTTCCTAAAGAATTATGGCAATATCTGATAAGCGACGCTAAAAAAGAAAATAAAGACATTATATTCTTTGCGGAAAGTCTCGGATGTTCTATGGATGATACAAAAAATTTGATAGATGCAGGATTCGATTATGTCGCAAGCAGCGCAAAATGGTGGGATTATGAAAGCGAATGGTTTATAGAACAATACGATTTGGCGAGAGAAAACTGCAAACAAATAGCGTTTCCAAGCAATCATGATACGGAAAGATTAATTACCGAATATAAGGGAAATATATGGAAACTGAAACAAACTTTTTTATTTACCGCTATAGTATGCGATATGTGGATGATAACTCTTGGAGACGAATACGGTTTTAACAAAAGATGCAAAGTGGTTGCGGGAAGCGAAAAAGATTTTGAAAAAATAAATTTCGATTTAAGCGAATATATAAAAAATATGAACGATTATATTAAAAAAAATCATATACTTTCAAATTGCGGAAAAATAGTATCGTTGGATGTTTTGGAAAATATTGAAAAAAAGAAAAAATTGGAAGAATTAAAAAATACTGATAGTTTTGAAGAAAATAAATCGGAAGTTCTAGAAACAAAAGAGGAAATCGATAAAATAAAAAATCCGTTGAAAAAATTTTATAAATATAGTTTGGACGAAAAAGAAAAAGTTTTTATAGTAGTAAACACCGAAGGCGAAAAAGAAGAATTGGACGCTAAAAAATTTGGCATAAAAGAAGATATTTCGCTTGACGATATAATAGAGATAAGAGAAACGATTGAAATAGCGCCGTATCAATTAAAGGTTTTTAGAGTTTAGATAAAATTTAGATAATTTTTTAAATAAAAAATGAATAAGGAATTTATATGGAAAATATAAAGTCTATCGAAAGTTTTTTTACGGATTTGTCAAAAGGACTGCTCTTTGCCGAAAACACGAATGAAATAGATATAGTTGTTGATTTATTTTTGGAAAAAATATGCCAATATTATAATTTCGATTGCGGAGAAGTTTATTTCCCGAAAAGCGAATATTTGATATTGAGAGGAGTTTACGGCATAGACAGATATTATGTTTGCAAAGTCGATTTTCCGATAAGCATAAACAATGTGCAAGAAATTTTATATAATGGAAAAGAATATATAGGAAAAAATATAAACATTGCGAATGTGGAAGCGTTTTCAAATTACGATTCTTTATTTGTATTGCCGATTCGAGTAAGTCAAAATCCTGTAGGAATCATAATTTTCAGAAATAAAGAAGATAAAACAGATTTCTATAAAAGCATAAACGAAGAGATTAAAAACCTTGTCGGACATTTTGCAGTATATGTAAACAATGTATTGCAACTTGTAACTTATAAAGAAAAAGAAAAACAATTAAAATTACTCAGAGAATTATATCTAAAATTAAGCGACATTGATAAATTTGAAAATAATTTAAAAGAATTGGCTTCGGATATTGCAAACATTTTCAGCGCAAGCAAAACCTTTATAAGATTAAGATACGAAGGCTACCATTTTGAAACTATATCGTCATACGGTTTCGACGATAATTTTGATTATTCTATATTTGAAAAAAAAGAATACGAAAAAAAATATTTAGACTCTGAAATTTATTATATAAACAATGTGGAAAAAAACGAAGATTACGCTAATTTTAAAAATGTTATAAATCGTTCCATTTTATTTAATCGAATACCCGTGAAAAACGCTTGCTTAGGATACATCGCTATTATAGATAAAGTAAAAGACGCCGTAAATCCTTTGGGAGATTTTGACGACGAAGACGCTAATTTATTCAAACCTCTTTTGGCGAATATATCGAGCAGAATATCGGAATATAACAATATAATAGAATTAAACAGAACCAACGAAGAATTGAATAAGGCAAACGAAATAAACATGAAAAATATGACTCGTTTAAGCGCTTTATACGACATAAGCAATATATTGCTTGAAAGGTCAAAAACGGAAGATATACTTTTTATTCTTCTGACGATTGCCACAATAGGAGATGTATTCGCTTTCAACAGAGCGTTCGCATTTTTATACGATAAAGAATTTAATGTTTTTAGAGGAGCTATGTGCATCGCTCCGAAAGACGCAAACGATGCGGGCAATATTTGGAATAAAATGAAAACTATGGACAAATACGGTTTGAGAGAAAAATTGATGCTCTCTTTTGAAAGAAGCGATTTTGAAGAATCATGGGATTTGAATCAAAAATTCTTAAATACGGTAATTCCAAATAACGAACAATGCGAATTATTTTACTCAATATTCCAAGATAAAGAAAGCATAAATATAAAATCCGTAAACGATAAGTGGGCTGAACAGTTAAGAAATTATACCGACATATTCGGATATAATCCTTTTGCGATAGTTCCCATAATGGACGCCAACAACTGCATCGGAATGATGGTAGTCGACAATATTTACAATAATGTTCCTATAACCGAAGACGATTTGAATTATTTGAAAATGTTTGGAAGACAAGCCGCTGTCGCTTTGGAATATTCTTCTATGTATAACGAAATAGAAAAAAGCCATAACGATTTGAAAGCTGCAGAAAAAAGCCTGTTCGATATTAAAAGTTTGGCTATGATAGGAGAGATGAGCTCTTCTATGGCGCATAATCTGAGAAACTTCGTAGTTCCAATATCGGGATTTGCAAACAGACTCTTAAAAGTAAGTTCGGACGAAAAAACGAGCGAATATGCAAGAATTATAGCGGAAGAAGTGGACAAACTTGAAAATTATATTAAAAGAAATTTAACTTTTGCAAAGAGCATAAATTTAGTTCCCGAAACGGTTAAAATCGAAGATATAATAAAATATATAAACATATTGGCGAAAGAATATATAAAGAAAAGCGGTAAAAAAATAAAATTTTACGCCGTTAAGACGACTAAAGAAGAGAGCATAAGATGGGATTATAACAGAATGAACGATGTTTTAATCAATTTAATAATAAACGCTATAGACGCTATAGAAGATGAAAACGACGCTATAATAAGTGTCATATTTGCAGATAATAATTATAAAGAATCTATGATAGACATAATAGTGGAAAACACGAATTCATATATAGAGAAAGATATAATAAATAAATTATTCACTCCTTTTTTCACCACAAAAAGTCATGGAGTAGGAATAGGGCTTGCGACATCAAAAAGAATAGTCGAAGCGCATGGCGGAAGCATAGTGGTTAAAAGCATAAACGGAAATTTTAAAGCCACGGCGTTTTTTATCACTATGCCGATAGAATTGAATAATTAAGTCGTTAAATAATTGAAACTTATTTTCCGATAAATTAATGGGAGTAAATATGGCTAAAATAAGCGAAGCGGCTAAAGCTGAATGCAGTAGAATGCAAAACAAATATAAAGAGTTGCTTCATGTAGTCGAAGCCGAAATGGACAAATTAGAAAAAGAGCTAACCTCTACAGAAGATAATTTTGAAATCGCTAAAAAGAAAATAGATTTGGCGGTTTTATATATAAAAGCGTCTTCTTTTATAGCTACAATCTGCTCTATATCCATAGAACATTTGGATATTAGAGTAGAAAATCAATTAAATGACGGCAGAAGATATATTAATAAAGCGATAACATTATTAGAAGAAGCTTTGGGAAATCACTCGGATGATTCGCTTTCTTTAAACGATGAAGTTCATGAATATTTAAAAGATAAATTTACTGACGAATGGAGATATAAATTTATATGCTCTTTCGGTTATGTCATCGATTATTTTAAATTCTGCTACGGAGAAAATTCCAAATGGCTGCAGAATTTTATAGAGATAGAAGGAAGATTCGCTTTAATATCTAAAAATATAATAGATTTCAAAAATTATATAAAAGAATTAAGTCCCGAAATAGAAGGTTATATTTATAGAGTAAAATTGATGGAACTTGTAAAATCGTTAATATCGGCATCCGCAGAACAATACAGAACGAAATACGAATTGCAAGACAAACGCCCGGACGATATGAAAATGGCTCTCAATCTTACGGGAACTTTAAGAAGAATATATATATATTTAAACGAAGTCGAGGAAGCCGAAGAACAAAAAAAGATTTATGACCTTTGGAAAAAGAAATTAGACACAGATATGAAAGCTATGAAAAAATAATTAAAAATAATTAATAAAATAAATTCGCTTTGACAAAAACTTTCAATTAAGTATAATAAAACAATGAAAAATAAAATAATATTTCTCGTATGCATAATTTTTATAGCGATTGTTTTAAGATTATCCACTTTATCGAAAAGCTTGATAGAAAATTTTTATTCGAGGTTTTTATATAAAAGTTTAGCGGGAAATTTAAATAAACTGTCGGGGAAATTTAGTTTTTCTATTGGCGAAATTTTGCTTCTTATATTCATAATACTTTCAATATTGTTTGTAGTTTTTACCGTAAAAAATTTAATAACGGAAAAAGAAAAAATAAAAACTCTATTTAATTTTTTTTACTCAGTGATATGCGCCGCAATAATAATATATATAATATTTATGTCGGTTTGGGGATTAAATTATTACAGAGTTCCACTTATAGACAATTATTCAAATTATATGGACAAACAAATAGACAATGACGATATTTATTCGCTTGCGGAATATTTGATAAAAGATATTAACGATTTAAAAAGTAGAATGAAATACGAAAAGTTAAACACGAATTTTCAGGCTTTAAATAGAATTATTGAAGAAGATTATAAAAAAATATTTGAAGAGTTTAATTTTTTAAATATGCATTATGTAAGAACCAAACCTATAAAATCTTCAAAACTTTTCTTGTATATGCAAATACTCGGAATATATAATCCTTTCACTTTCGAATCGAATGTTAATATTCTGATTCCTTATATATCATTTCCTTTCATTATAGCTCATGAAATGTCGCATCAAATAGGAATTTCCTACGAGGACGAAGCGAATTTTTTAGCTTATCTGACTTGTTCAAAAAGCGAAAATTTATTTATAAAATATTCGGGAAATTTTGAAACTTTATTGTATTTGCTCGGAGAATTAAACAGAGACGAAAATTACGGCTATTTAATAAAAAATCTAAACGAAGAGACTAAAGAAGAAATTAAAGAGTATAATAATTTTTGGAAAGAATATTCGGGCGATTTGTCTAAAATAAGCGAAAAAGTTAACGATGCCTATTTAAAAGCGAACAGTCAAAAAGAGGGAGTTAGAAGTTATTCGAGGGTTGTTAGGCTTTTAGTATACTATTACAGAAGCAAACATTTATTATAAATCAAATATTTATCGTAAGTCCATCGTATGCGGGAAACATATTTTTTGGCAATTCTCTTTTTAAATTCTTATGAAGAACATCATGAGTCATATGCGTAAAATAAGATTTTTTAGCTCCCACTCTGTCTGCAATATTTACTGATTCTTGAAGCGACAAATGAGTATGATGCTTTCTGTATCTTAATCCGTTTAAAACCAATATTTCCGTTCCTTCTATTAATTTGAAACTATCTTCGCTTATAAAGCTAGCGTCCGTTATATAAGTAAAATTATCAAATCTGTATCCTAATATATTTAAAACTCCATGCTTTACGGGAATCGGAGTAACTTTTAAATCGTCAAAAATCATAGGTTTTTCTATATGGTGGAATATTACTTGAGGAAGTCCGCCGCCTATTTGAATCGGATTAAAAAAATAATCGTATTTATCTCTCAAAATATCCATAGTTTCTTTATTTCCGTAGCAGTCTATCGATTTATCCATAGCGAAATTTAAAGACCTTAAATCAACTATTCCCGAAGTATGGTCTGCATGCTGATGAGTGTAAAATACCGCTTCGAGTTTATTAACTTTTTCTTTAAGCATTTGCGCCCTAAAATCTAAAGAAGTGTCGACTATATAATTCTTATCGTTATTTTCTATAAGAATAGACGCTCTTAATCTTTTATCTCTCTTGTCTTTACTCGAACATACTTGACATTTGCATCCAATCATAGGGACACCGTCTGAAGTTCCCGTTCCTAAAAAAGTTATTTTCATTATTTTTCCTTAATTTAAACTGTTTAATATTTTTTAATCCATTTTTTAAACTTCATCATTTTTCAAAGCATTTTTAGATTATACTAATTTTATTTTTTATGGCAATATCAAAATAATTAACAGCCAAAATATTATGACATAACAAAATTTTTCAGAAAAATTTAATAATTCTAAAAAAAATTTATTAAAAATATGTATCAAATGTATTATTTCAAACCTCAAATAAGGTATTTTTCACAAAAATTGTAAATTTTTTGTTTTTTAACTGTTGCAATATTTTTTTGATATTGTATAATTTCTTTTTTATAAAAAATTTGTTATAATACTTTTAATAAATTTATAAAAAAATATAATAACAATTAAAATAAAAAGTATGAGAAAGTATTTATATTTAAAGAGGTTTTTATGAAAAAATTAATACCAATATTTTTATTATTTTCTAATATAATATTTGCCGTTAATTTTGAAGCCGATTTATATGCTTCTGCGGGTTTACAATATACTATTTATAAAGGATTTAAACAACCTATAATTAAAACTACAGGGTTTATAGGCGGAGAATTCGGCGTTTATGGATGTTTAGGAGCAAATTTCGATATACCGAATAATACTTTAAAAAATATCAGCACTTTGATTGATTTCGGATATTGTAAAACTTCCTTTTCAACAATAGCTAAAATAGACGAAGGCGATTTGGGAAACAGTCGAGAATATCATGAGGTTGTATCTACCTTTTTTGATACAATTTATTTAGGTTTTTTAGGAAAACTTAATTTTAATAAAGATTTTTCTTTTGGTATCGGAGCGGGCGTTATGTTTCCATTTTCTGGTTTTACGACTGGAACAATGATGGATGATATAGTGAGATTTAGTAGCAGAGAAATAAAAGATATATATTCTAAAGCCGTAATGCCTTATATAAAAGCATCTTTTGAAAGCAAAAAAATTTTGACAGATAAATTATCTTTTATATACGGTTTGAGTTTCTTTTATAATTTTGGATTAAAAACTAAAATTATTGAGAAATCCATAAAAATGTCTGGAATAGGTATTTCAATATTTGCTGGAATATCCTTTGGAAGACCAAAATAAAGTTATAGTATGACATATTCATTCATTACCTCCCAAAATCCCCCGCGAAAGCGGGGAGATTTTTTTATTCGATAAATATTTAACCATATTTGAAATTTTACAGTTTTTATTTTATAATCGATATAAATAAATAATTTAAATATTAAAAATAAATATATATTATGAAATATAAAATCATTAAAAGAAAAGAGATAATTTTTGCAATAATAGTTTCGTTAATTTTGCATCTATTCGTTTTTAGCTTTATAAATACTTCCATTGTTGAAACTGTTTTTGCCTACGATAGAGCTATGGAATTGGAAGAAAATATAAAAAAAGACGATTATATGTTTTTAGTGGAAACTCCCGATATTGACGAAGAAGAAAATGAAGAGGATACTCCTTTCGCTTCCGACAAATCTTTAAGGTCGAGAGGAGAGTTAAATGTCAATCCTTCGAGGACTTTTTCGGACGCTTCTGTATTTTCATTTTTCGGAGAAGGAGCGAACAGCCCGATAGTGGAAAGAAGACAAAATATATCTCCCGACAATAATAACGATATAAAAAGAAACGAACTTGGAGATAATATAAGCAGGGAAAAAGTGGAAACCTACAAACCTAAAAATCCCGGCATTAAAGGAGATACGAAAATTCCCGCATCTTTTGAGGACGGAGCGGACAGGGCGGTGGTTCTTTCTAGTCAGACGGGGGGCATTCAACTCGGAACGAAAGCTCAAGAATATTTTTGGTATTTTTATTCTTTGGTAGGCTCGATAAGGGATTCTTGGTATTTGACGATTCCCAATCAGGCGCATTATTTGGGACTTTTAAGAACGGACGAAGTAGAACTTTTGATTTCTGTAGACGAAAACGGAAATATTACATTTGAAAAGTTTTTAAAAAAATCTCAAATCGGACAAAACAGTTTAGATAATTCCTGCTCGAAAGCGATAGAATACGCTAAAAAATTAAAACCGCCGCCTCAAGGCTTAATGAGAGATTATGCGGAAAACGGAAAAATATACATACCGTTTAAATTTATATATCAGAATTTAAACAGAGATTAATAAAGATTAAAATAATTAAATAAATCAGATAAATTATATAAAATAAAAAAGACGCTCCGTAAAAGGAACATCTTTTTTATTCTTAATTTCTATTCTTCAATTAATTTTATTTTTTATTTTATTTCCAAGTAGGAATATAAGAGCCTTTATAATTATCGGCATAAATTTTTTCGACTAAATCCGACTGATAAGTCTCTATAATTTTTTGAAATATTGGATTGTCTTTATCTTCCCTTCTCGCCGCTATTAGATTAACGAAAGCGTTTCCGCTATATATCGTAGGGTCGTCTTTAAATATATAATCCGAACCGGGATTAAGTCCAAAATCTATGGCTACATGTCCATTTATAACGGCGCATGCGACTTCTGGCAAATATGAAGGAACGGAACCGATTTCAACGGGAAGTATGTCAAGTTCCAAAGGATTTTCTATTATGTCCGAAACGCTCGGCAAATCTCCCACTTGAGGACGAACTTTTATTAATCCCGCAGCCTCCAATACTTTTAACGCTCTTCCCTCGTTGGAAGGGTCGTTCGGTATCGCAATTTTATCGCCTCTTTTTATTTCGTTTATATTTGAAATTCTTTGAGAGTAAATATTCATTGCAGATATATAAGTGTCCGCAATGGCTACTATATCGTATCCGTTATTGGAAACTTCGTCATCAAAATATGCATGATGCTGAAAAGCGTTCAAATCTATATCTCCGTTGTTTAAAGCCTGATTCGGCATTCTGGTATTTGCAAACGCCACCAATTCGATTGTTATTCCTTCTTTAGCCAAATTTGAAGCTATAGGAGTCCAAATTTGATATTCCGAATCCGTATAAAAACCCACTCTAACAACTTCGTTTTCTTTGTCGGAAGAAGATTTTTTAGAAGAGTTTTCGCAGGAGATAATCGCAAAAATTCCAAGTAATGCGATTATTAAAATATTTAAACTTTTTTTTATCATTTTAATATTCACCGTTTTAATTTCCTTATATATTAACTTTTTCTTAAACTTTATCTTATTTCCAAGTCGGCAAATAAGAACCTTTGAAGTTATCGGAATAAACTTCTTCGACTATGCTCGATTGATAAGTTTCAATTACTTTTTTGTAAAGTTCGTTGTCTTTATCTTTCGTTCTTGCGGCTATTAAATTAACGAACGATTTTCCGCTGTATATCGCGGGGTCATCTTGAAATATATAATCCGAGCCGGGATTTAAACCGAAATCTATAGCATAATTTCCGTTTATAACGGCGCATGCCACATCGGGAAGCAAACTATATATTCCGCCCGCATCGACTTCCACTATATCCAAATTTAAAGGATTCTCTATTATATCCGAAACGCTTGGAGTATCTCCCGCTTCAGGACGAACCTTTATCAATCCCGCCGCCTGCAAAACTTTTAACGCTCTTCCTCCGTTTGAAGGGTCGTTCGGTATCGCAACTTTATCGCCTCTCTTAACCTCTCCCACATTTTTAATATTGATAGAATAGATATTCATTGCCGATATATATGTGTCGGCTATAGCGATTAAATCGTAACCTTTATTGGATATTTCGTCATTAAAATAGGCGTAATGTTGAAAAGCGTTCAAATCAATCTCTCCGTCATTCAAAGCCTGATTGGGAATCGTATAATCGGCAAAAGAAACCAATTCTACGGTTATTCCTTCTTCAGCCAATGCGGAAACTATCGGATTCCAAATCTGATAATCCGAATCTCCCGCAAAACCAACTTTTACGACATTATTTCCTTTTTTATCGGAAGAACCTTCGCCGCATGACATACATAATACGATTGCAAAAATTCCGATTAATGCAATCTCCAAAATGTTTAAAATCTTTTTCATTTTGATTACTCCTTTAATAATAGTTTAATTTATTTGAAATTATTTTTTTATTTTAAAATAAAATATTTGCAAGCGTTATTTCCAAACAGGCAAATAAGCGCCCTTAAACTCTTCGGCAAAAATTTTTTCCACTTCCGGCGAATGATAGGCGTCTACAATTTTTTTATATATTTCATTATCCTTATCTTTCGTTCTCACGGCTATCAAATTAACATACATATTATTGTCATATATTCTTGGATTATCCTGAAATATAAAATCTTCTCCCGGGTTAAGTCCAAAATCCAAAGCGTAATTACAATTTATAACTGCGCATGCGACATCGGGCATCAAACTGTATATACTGCCCGCATCGACTCTTACTATTTCTATATTTAAAGGATTTTCGGCTATATCGGAAACTTCGGGATTATCTGGAGCGTTGTCTCTTAGTTTGATTAATCCCGCAGCCTGCAAAACTTTTAAGGCTCTCCCCTCGTTGGAAGGGTCGTTTGGTATCGCTACTTTATCTCCTCTTTTAACTTCCCCGACATTTGAAATTTTTTGGGAATAAATATTCATTGCCGATATAAATGTAACTCCCATTATATCCAAATCGTATCCTTTGGTGTCAACCTCATTGTAAAAATATGCATGATGCTGAAAAGCGTTCAAATCAACATCTCCGTCATTTAAAGCCTGATTAGGAATCGTATAATCGGCAAAAGAAACAAGCTCTACGATTATTCCTTCTTCAGCCAATTTCTCCTGAACGGGTTTCCATATAATTCTATCGGATTCTCCCACATGTCCTATTTTTACCGTTATGCTATCCTTATTTTTATCGGAACAAGCCGTAAAAAATATGGCAGCAAATATAATTAATAGTATGCTTTTAATTTTCATTAGTCTCTCCTTTTTTGAACTTTATTTATCAAATTTTTATTTGTTAATTTTTACTTTTTATTTTTAATTATCTCTATTATCGCTATCACATATTCAAGGCTAATTTATAATTTTCGCTCATAACTTTGCAAGAATTATCGAATAACTTTTTCTCTTCTTCCGTCATATTAAGCTCTATTATCTCTTCGACTCCGTCTTTTCCCAAAACTGCGGGAACGCTCGCATAAACATCTTTTTGTCCGTATTCTCCGTTCAAATAAACCGAAACGGGAAGAATTCTATGCTCGTTGCATATTATCGCCCGAATAACCTCCGCAAGAGAAGACGCTATACCAAATTCCGTAGAACCTTTGCCTTCCAATATTTCCCAACCGCCTCTTCTTCCTCTTTCGGCTATATCGTTTAAGTTAAGCTTTCCGTATTTTTCGGGATTTTCTTTCATAAGTTCAAATAATGGTTTACCGGCTATGGTAACGGTTGACCAAGCTACCATTTGACTTTCCCCATGTTCGCCTAAAGAATATGCGTATATAGATTTTTGGTCTATATTTATTTCTTCCGATAAAACTCTTCTTAATCTTGCAGAATCTAAAGTCGTGCTTGTCGATATTATTCTTTTATAATCGTAATTTAATTTGTTTTGAATATAATGAGTTATTACATCTGCTGGGTTGGATATATTTATTATTATTCCCGAAAATTTGGTATTTTTTATATTTGAAATGACATCTTTCATAACGGCTACAGTATCACCCAAAGTATCCATTCTCGTTTGTGAAATATCGGGAAGAGGACCTACGCATATAACCATAATATCGGCATCGTCAATATCTTTATAATCTCCCGCTTTCACTACAGTTCTATGAGGCAGATAAACCACCGAATCGAATATATCCAACGCTTGAGCAAACGCTTTTTGCTTAATTTTATCTATATAAATAATATTTTCCGCCAAACCTTGAGAGGCTAAAGCGTATCCGACATGCGAGCCCACATGTCCCGCTCCGATTATTGCTATTTTTCTTTCTTTTATGTTATTTAAATTATTTATATTATTCATAAAATTAATTCCTAAAACATTTAAATTAATGAGTCGCTTTCTTAACTATAAAATTTCCTATAGCCTGTATTATACCAACCAATATTACCAAAAGAATAACCGACACATATATTATATCCAATTTATTTCTATAATATCCCGATTGAATGGCATAAGTTCCGAGTCCGCCCGCTCCAACAGCTCCAGCCATTGCCGTAAGTCCTATTAAACTTATTGCCGTTATTGTAGTTCCTCTAGCTATTGGCGCTATACTTTCTTTTAAATATACTCTAAAAATTATGGCGATTGGGGAAGAACCCATAGACTGCGCAGCCTCCACTAAACCAGAATCTACTTCCGACAAAGCGCTTTCCATCTGTCTTGCAAAAAAAGGCACAGTTCCAAATATCAAAGGGATTATAGCTCCTTTCACTCCGATTGCCGTTCCCATTATAAATCTAGTTAATGGCACGAGCATCGCAAGAAGAATAATAAAAGGAATCGCTCTAAAAAAATTAATAACTTTGCTTAATATTTCGTAAATTATTATATTTTCTAAAATCCCATATTTTTTTGTCACTACCAAAAGTATTCCCAAAAAACCGCCTATAAAAAACGATATTATGCCCGATTGTATAAGCATTATAAAAGTCTGAATTATACTGTCGTAAAGTTTCGGCAAATCGTTCATAACATTAGGAATTAATTTGTTAAGTATTTCTTGCATCCAATATTACCTCCACATCGATATTTTTTTCATTAAGAAACATAATGGATTTTTTTATTCCGTCTTTTTCAAGTTCATGCATTATAACAACCAATCCTCCCAAATGGCTTTCGTCCACAACCTCGACATTGGCAAATATTATATTAATATCCACATTGTATTCTCTCGAAATATGCGAAACCATAGGTTCTACTACATTTCCTCTTTTATATCTTAATCTTACTATGCATTCGTTTGGTTTAAGTTTGGTTAATTCGTCTTTTTCTTCCACCAAAGAATATATTTTCGACACATTAGAAGTGGTGTCTATAAAGTCTTTAGTTATTTGATTTTTTGGAGCAGAAAATACATCGAATATATTTCCCTCTTCTATTAAAACTCCCTTATTCATTACGGCGACTCTATGGCATAATTCTTTAACCACATTCATTTCATGAGTTATAACGACTATCGTAAGTCCTAATGTTTCGTTTAATTTTTTTAATAATTTTAATATAGAACCCGTAGTTTGCGGGTCGAGAGCGCTTGTCGCTTCGTCGCAAAGAAGTATGTTAGGGTCGTTTGCGAGCGCTCTTGCAATGGCTACTCTCTGTTTTTGCCCGCCGCTTAATTGCGAAGGATATGCGAACGCTTTTTCTTTTATATCGACTAGTTCGAGTAAAGACATAACTTTATCTTCAATTTCTTTTTTGGATAATCCTCTGTATCTTAAAGGATAAGCCACATTTTTAAATACATTTCTTGAAGCGAATAAATTAAATTGCTGAAATATCATTCCTATTTTTTTTCTTTTATCTCTCAACTGACTATTGGATAACGAAGTCATTTCCACATTATCTATATAAACTTTTCCCGAAGTCGGACGCTCCAAAAGATTAATGCATCTAACTAGAGTCGATTTGCCCGCTCCCGAAAAACCTATTATGCCATATATCGAACCTCTCTCTATTTTTAGAGAAACATCGTTTACGGCATTGAGTTGCTTATTGTTTACTGTAGTAAAAATTTTACTGACATTTTCTAAAATAATCATTTTTTATCTTCTTTAAATATATTTACTTTATATATTATATATTCGCTATACTCTTTATTTTTGTTATATTTTTAAGGATAAATTATACTATTTATAATATTTCTGTCAATAATAATATTTAATAAATTGTTACAATTTTTAAATTAATTTTAGACTATGAAAGTTTTTAAAGATTTTATAAAAGTTTTTAATTTCAAAATTTTGACAAAATAACGGTAGCTAAAAATAAATAAATTAAAGTTCCGCTTATATCGCAAATCGAAGCTACCAATGGAACGCTGCTTGTAGTCGGGTCTTTCTTTAATTTTACGAATATAAAAGGCAGACATAAACCTATTAAACTTCCTATTATTACCACTAATATCATAGACAAAGAAACTACAAAAGCGATAGTTAAACCGCCCCTGAAAATCGCAAGCAACGAAACGGTTAAACCCATAGTTAAGCCCAAAGCTGCCGATATTAATATTTCTTTTCCAAACATAAAAAGCCAATCGTTCTTTTTTACATCTCCGATTGATAAACTTCTTATAATTAAGGTTGAAGATTGCGCTCCCGCGTTTCCCGCGCTGTCTATTAATAACGGAAGAAAAAAAATAAGAGAAACATATTTGCTTATCGTATCCGTAAATAAACCTATAAAATATCCCGAAATTATATTAATAAATACCAATATAAAAAGCCATACTATTCTTTTTTTGTATAATGTAAAAACGGTAGCCTGTTTGATATTTCCCGAAAAATCATCGTCTACGCTTATCGCTCCAAGTTT
>CAZRYV010000033.1:10678-15406 GCA_964604385.1 uncultured Brachyspira sp. | reverse complement strand
CAAAATAGAAGAAGCAAGCAAAAATTATAAATATTAGAATTAAATATTTTTCATTAAAATAAAAATTCCTTTTATTTTAATATTTAATAATATATTATTTTTTTGATATTATCAATATATTTTTATACAAAAACAGATAATAAATATAAAATTTTATAAATATTTTAATTAAAATATGATTTTAACATTTATAAAATCGTTAATTTATAAATTTATATTTTAGAAATGTTATTTAAAATATTGTTTATATTGTTTAAAGGAATTTCTTTCTCTTCGCCTAAATCCATATTTTTGAGTTTGCAGGCGTTTCGTTTCAATTCGTCTTCCCCCAATATTAAAGCGAATCTTGAATTTCTTTTATTTGCAGATTTGAATTGATTTTTTATGGATTTTATTGCAAAATCACAGTCGCAGCTTATATTGGAATCTCTTAAATCTTGCATAACTTTCAAAACTTCTTTTTCGGTTTCCTTAAAAGCTATTATAAAAACATCGAGTCTATCTTTAATTATATTTTCATTATTTTCAAGAACTATCAAAAGTCTTTCGAGTCCCATAGCGCTTCCGACAGCGGGAATATCTTTTCCCGAATTAAATAAACCTATAAGATTATCATATCTTCCGCCGCCCAATATTGCGCTTTGAGAACCTAAAGCGTTCGTTTGAACCTCAAAAGCCGTTTTCGTATAATAATCGAGTCCCCTAACAAGCATAGGCTCTACTATAAAATTTTGATTTATTCTTCCAAGTTCATCGCATAATCTGTCGAAATGCTCTTTACATTCTTCGCATACATAATCATAAAATTTTGGAATATCTTTCAATATCTCTTTGCATTTTTCGTTTTTGCAATCCAATATTCTCAATATATTGCTTTCATATCTTCTTTGACAAGTTTCGCAAAGTTCTTCTTTTCTACTTCCAATAGCCTCTCTTAAAGCCTTGTTATAAATCGGTTTACAATTTTGACAACCTACGGTATTTATAAGAAGATTAATATTTTCTATTCCGAATTCTTTTAAAATATTTATATTTAAAGCTATTATTTCGGCGTCAATTAACGGAGAATAACCGCCTATGCATTCTATTCCAAATTGATTAAATTCTCTGTATCTGCCTCTTTGAGGTCTTTCAGCTCTATACATTGTCCCGATATAAAAAAGTTTATTTATAGAAAATTCGTTTTGCATAGAATTTTCTATATAAGCCCTTACTACGGATGCCGTGCCTTCGGGTCTTAAAGTAAGAGAGCGTCCGCCTCTATCTTCAAAAGTGAACATCTCTTTTCCTACTATGTCCGTATCTTCGCCTATTCCTCTAATAAATAAATCGGTATATTCGAATAAAGGCGTTCTTATCCTTCCATAACCGTAAAGTTTTACTATATCTTTTATTTTATTTTCTATAAATTCCAATTTGGATGCCGATTCGTAAAAAAAATCGTTAGTGCCTCGAGGCTTCTTTATATTAAGCATTAAATTTTCCCATTAAACGAAAATAATAAAAACGGAATTTATTTTATATTCTCATCCTGAATAACGATAGAGAGCAAATTATAAGCGTCTTTCGATACATTTACCCTATTCGTATATTGCTTACCCAAGAAAGATACCAAAACATTATATTCGCCTTGAGCCAATTGAATATTAAAATTAGTCGAGGTTCTAGTATTAAAAGTTCTACCTGCGACATCTATTCTCATATTATTGTTTGCAACTTTATCTACCGATATTGTTAAAGAATATAATCCCGAAGAACTTGCGGGAGTAGTAGAAACGGGATGAGTATATATATTTGTATATAAATTCGTTTCCGTTCTATAATTCGTATAATTATTATTCGTAATTATTTCGTCTATTTTTCTGTATATGTCTTCCGAATACTCCATTTTTCTGTTATCTCTATCCAAATTTGAAGTTTCAGCCTCTCTTGCCCCAAAACTTATATGGTCTTTAGGAGGATATTCTTCAAAAATAAGATATTGATAAGTAGCGCCCAATCTAGATAAATTTTTGTCTTCCGGAATCACTGGAATCAAATTTCTTATAGTTTCAAACACATCGGCATTTTCCGATATATTTCTGTATCTATTCGGCGTCATATTTACAGGACTATCCAATCTTTTTAACATTTCTAAAATACTTTTATTTTCTCCCGTAAAATAATCATATATTACAGGTCCTTCGTATACTCCCGCTTTGTCTAATTTTACTAATCTGTCATAATAAAGCGCATAATTCGCTTGAGTTATATATTTATGATATAAACACCAATATATTGCCGTAGGATAGTTTGGATCATATTGTTCGCAATTGTCAGCATAATATTTAAATATTCTAGCGGCTAATTCTTTATTTCCTTCCGAAATTGTAAATATTCCCGCAATATATAATAAAGACCTATCCGTATATAAATATCTCGTATCATAGGGAATATCCAAAGCCTGCTTAAAATCTCCTGCCGCTTTATCTAAATTTTCAGCAGCGCCTTTATATTTAACATAAGACATATATCTGCTTACACCTCTGTAAAATGCAAAAATATTCTCGCTCACTCCATAAGTCGGAGCATAAGCGTTTTCCTCAAACCATTCGATTGCTTTCAAGGGAACATTTTTTTGCAGATTTTCCATATATTCGGGGAAACTATATCTGTATTGCGATGCCAACGGCAAAGATAAAAAAACCATAGAGGAGACTAATACGATAAATATAACTTTTTTCATTATTCTATTCCTAAAAAATTATTAAATTTTATTCTATACTACTATCGGTATTTAATAAAAAGATTAAAGCAATTAATTAACATATCTTAATTAACATAATATATTTTACATTATTATTTATTTTTTTCAAGAGTATTTTTTGATAATTTTTATAAATATTCACAATTATTTACCATAATGACTTTGACAGTTATTTTATTTAAATATATTATACTTTATAAAAAATATACTTAAAATTCCGATACTAAATTGATAGGAGAATATCTTAAATGGGAATAAGATTTCGTATTATTTTAACAATAATAATAGTTATGGGATTAGTCGTATTAAGCGTCAACTTTTTGGGTTATAATGTAAACACGGAAACTTTTTATAATCTTATAGACGAAAATTTCAATTCCAAATTTAGAATTATAGCGAAAGATTTTGAAAACGATATTATAAATGCCAAAAAAGAAATAGACGATTTCAATTATAATTCTGAAGACATAATAGATATTCTTAATATAGAATACGCCGACATATTGCTTATAAATAAAAATAATCTAACGGTTATCGATTCCAAAGACAATATATTAAATAATTTAAAAATAGACGCTTTATATCCCGAATATTATCAATCGTTAAATTTAGATACAAAAAATAATATTTTGAAAGAAGATATTACGATAAATAATTTAAGATACACCGCTTATGTAAAAACTGTATCCGAAGAATTAAATATCGCTATGTTTATTCCCGAATCCTATTATGATTTTCAAATTGGAGAAATAAATAAATCTACAATATATACGATTTTAATAGCTTTTTTTATAGCCACAATGATAATTATATTTTTAATAAGAATCATATTTAATTCTGTCACGAGAGTAACGGACACTATAGGAAACTATATAGACAATAACGATTTAAGAGTCGCAATTCCAGAAGTATCGGGAAGCGACGAAATTTCCGAAATGGCAAAATGGGTTGAAGTTATTAACAACGGTTTTCAACATACTTTGGCAAATATAAAGAAAACTATAACCGTATTCAAAAGACAGTCGGATAATCTGCCAAAAAATATTAACGATAATATTAATACGATTTACGGCATTAACGAATCTATAGAAAATATAAAAAAGAATTTAACCGAAGAATCAAATCAAATAGATATCGCAGAAAACAACAATAGAAATATACAAGATTATATAGAAAGCAATATAAACAATATAAACAATATAAATATAAACGCTCAAAGTTTGCAAGATAAAATAATAGAGGAAAGTTCAAATATAGAAAGAACCAATTCGTCTATAGAAGAAATAATTAAAAATATAGAAAATACGGATTCTATTATTTTAAATGTCGAAAATAAAATAAAAAATCTAAATTCTGTTTCAGCCAAAAGTAAAGAAAAAATTAAATCCGCTTCAAAATCTACGGAAGATTTGATAAACTCTTTGGTTGCAATATCGAATTTCGTAAGTTCGATAAGAAATATCGCAAGACAAACAAATTTGCTCGCTATGAACGCGGCAATCGAAGCGGCGCATGCGGGAAAATATAGCTCGGGTTTTGCGGTAGTTGCGGAAGAAATTCGTATCTTATCCGAAACTTCAAACGAACAGGCGGATAATGCCGACAAAATTCTGCAAGAGATAAAAGACAGAATCACCGTTACAAGCGACGATTTATCGGAATCTTCGGAACAATTTTCAATCCTTATAAAAGATGTTATAGAAATTATGGGATTAATGGAAAATATTCATAATTCTTCTGCAGGACAATCAAAAAATATAAACGATATACTTCATTCTATAACGATGATGTCAAACTCGAGCGAAAGCATTAAATCTCAATATCTTAATATTACCGAAAACCTTGGCGAAATAAAAAATAATATAGATTCGTTAAATACTTTATATTCGAGCGGTTCAAAAACCATAGAGAGAATAAAGAATGTTTCCGAAGGCATAAATAGTCATATTGAAAACATATCCGCTAATTCGGGTAATCTTTAC
>CAZRYV010000033.1:0-10668 GCA_964604385.1 uncultured Brachyspira sp. | reverse complement strand
ATGACAATAATACATTGTTATCGTAACTCTAAGACGAAATATCTAAATATAAAATTAAAGATATTAGAACTCAATTCAATATTACGCAAAGAGTAAGAGGAACAAATTTAATATTATTAAAAGAATTCGTTAAAACAAAATTCGGAGAAGACGGCTATCAAAAATGGATAACGGAAATGCAGCCTTCTTCCTCGTTGATATTCAAAAACGATATTTTAAGCGACGAATGGTATCCGTATATGCCCGCTTTTCATAATCCGTATAGATTAGTATGCGATTTATTTTACGATGGCGCAAATACGGGAATAAAAGAAATTGCAGAATATAGTTATAATAGAATTATTCCAAATTGGATAAAAACTTTTACGATATTCCTGCCAAAATATTTTATATTAAGCTACAGCACCGAATTTATATTTAAAAATTTATTTGACCCCGTTAGTATAGAAATAATTAAAAGCAGAAAAGGAATTTTAATAGCTCATATAAAAGACTTTAACGAAGATTCCGATGTTTTGGAATTATCTATACTATATTGGGCTTCCTCATTATTGGAATCTATTAATAATATGAAATCTACCATTGAAATAACAAAATCTATGAAAGAAGGAAACGCTTACACAGAATTATTATTAAAATGGTAGATTTAATATCAATTTAAATTAAATCTATATTGTAAAGCTTCGGTTATATGTTCTATTCCTATTATCTCCTTATCTTCCAAATCGGCTATTGTTCTTGAAACTTTTAAAACTTTATCGTAACTTCTTGCGCTCATTGAAAATTTTTCAATAGCCAAATCAAGTAAATTTTTAGCTCTATCGTCCAATATGCAAAATTTTTGAGTATCTTTTATTCCCATTAAAGCGTTTGAAAATATTTTAAGCCCGTTTTCTTTAAATCGTTTTTCCTGTTTTTTTCTAGCGGCGATTACCGTATTTCTCATAGACGCCGAACTCTCACCTTCGCATTTTCCCGTCATTTTATTATAATCTACCGCCCTAACCTCGATGGAAATGTCTATTCTATCGAGAATAGGACCGGATAATTTTGCTATATATCTTTTTCTTGCCATTTCGGAACATTTGCAAACATGTTTTTCATCTCCGTAATATCCGCAAGGACATGGATTCATAGCCGCAATTAGAGTAAAATTAGCGGGAAAACTTATACTGCCATTCGCTCTGCTTATCGTTATTACCCTCTCTTCCATAGGTTCTCTTAAAGTTTGCAAAGCGGAACTTTGAAACTCGACAAATTCGTCTAAAAACAAAACTCCGTTATGAGCTAAAGTTATCTCTCCCGCTTTTATATTTCTTCCTCCGCCCACCAAACTGACATAAGAAGAAGTATGATGAGGAATTCTAAAAGGTCTTTTTCTTACTATTGGCATATTCTTTGATAAAAGTCCGTAAGAAGAATAAATTTTCGTAACTTCCAAAGCCTCTTCAAAAGTAAGCGGCGGAAGTATTGTTGGAATTCTTTTTGCTATTAAAGTTTTACCGCATCCCGGCGAACCTATCATAATAAAGTTATGCCCTCCTGCGGCGGCTATCATCGCAGCTCTTTTTGCATATTCCTGTCCTTTCACATCGGAAAAATCTATATTCTCTTCATTTTCGCCGTTAAAATTGAATTTACCTTTTGAAATAATCGGACTTCTTTTTCCTTCTACAGAATCGATTGCCTCTTTTAAATTTTTAACGGGGTATAATCTTAAACCTTCCACAATATCCGCTTCTTCCAAATTACTCAACGGAATAATCGCGCTTTTTATACCGTTTTCTTTAGCGTTTAAAAGCATTGAAAAAATACCTTTAACTTCTCTAACGCTTCCGTCTAAAGCAAGTTCTCCAAGTATAATCGTTTTTTCCATAGAATCGTCAAAAAATATTTGAGCGCTCGAAGACAATATTCCCAATGCAAATGCCAAATCGTATAAACTTCCCGTCTTTTTTATATCGGCGGGAGCAAGATTTATGGTTATTCTTTTAGGCGGAAAAAATCTACCGCTATTGTTTATGGACGCAATTACTCTTTCTCTCGCTTCATTAACCGATTGGTCGGGAAGTCCCACGACATCAAATCTCGGCAAACCTTCCGATATATTGACTTCTATTATTATTGGTATTCCTTCGATGCCGTAAAGCGCTTCCGAATATATTTTTGTATGCATATTAACTCCAAATAATTATTTTTTACATTTCTAATATTTTTTATATTTTTTAATATGCATATAGTTAAACAAATTTAAAATAAAAATAAGCCGATTTTAAAACGGATTAATTAAATTTTTATTTTTAATAAAATTAATCGGCGTTAAAATTATATAAGAAATTATAAAATTGAATAAAGATATAATGCATGAAAAAATCAAAAGCGACAGATAAATATTTAACGCTTTATCTATAAATAGTAATATATATTCGGGAATTTTTATATTTAATAATATTCTTAATATTAAAAGTAAAGTATTAAATAATAAAGAAACGGCGAATATTACTAGCATTCCTTTCCAAGCATGCGAAATATCCGCAGGACTCAATTCCATATGAGAGGCTATTGAAATTGAAAGATATATAAAAATCCAAAATCCTATATTTTTATAAGAATGATTATATATAATATTTTTGATAATATTTGAAAATATATTTAATATAGAAATAAATATATTAGAGACTCCGCTATAAATCATACTTAATATCCCCGAAGATTTATCATAACTAACATTAATAGAAAAAATATTATCTTTAAGTTCGGGCGCTAATAATAAAAAAAGCGCATATACTATCAAAGTTCCGATTATAATCGGTCCTACGCCTATAAAGAAATTTCCTATTTGCTGATACCAACTCCTCGAATCGTAGCTATGAAGAACATAACCTATAGTGTCCGATTTCGTAGTAAATAATTTTATCTCGTTAATTTTATGATTAAATATAATGCAAAATAATGCATGCGAAAGTTCATGTATGGGAGTTCCTATCCATCCCGTTATATAAAGTTCGGTTTTCGCTCCCAAAGTTTTTGCAAATATTCTCCTCGTCATAGAAGATAAAACATATAAAATAAATCCAAATATTATAATATTGCCGAATAATCTAAATAAATCAATCAAAGTTTTTGAAAAAATAATAGCTATAAAATAAATTATATCTTTAAAAGTTTTTATAAAAATTTCTGTTATAGTTTCCGTAAGCATTTTTATTTTATCGGAAAAAATAAATAATTTTGCATTTTTTATAATAAAACGCTTGACATTTTTTGATTTTAATAGTAATAATATTAAATTAAATTACAAATGGGAGAGTAATATGTTGAGAAAAATCATATTATCTGCGGCTGTAGCGATAGCCTTAATCGTAGCTATTCCTACAAAAGCACAAGCAGCTTATTCGGATGGTGCTGCGGTTGGAGCGGCTCTTATGGCGGGTTTTCCTGCAGGAGCATCTTTGGGAGTAACGGGACAATTTAGCGGAGTTCCCGTAATGTTCGGTTTAAGCGCAAGAATGGGATTCGGAAGTTATAACTATTTTGGAATCGGTTTAACTGCCGATTGGTGGGGTTTTAAACATAATTTTGGTAAAGCCGGAGATTCGGACGCTTGGGTATATTTGGGACCGGGCGGAGCATTTGCGGTAGATTTTGGTAGTAAATATTGGAATATAATCGCCGCTCTTAGAATGCCCGTTGGTTTCTCGTTTATAGTTAAACAAAATTGGGAAATATATATAGAAATTGCTCCAAGTATAAACGCTTTATATATTGGAAGCGGAGGAGTTCAAATTTTAGGAATATATGTAGGAAACAGAAGCGGTTTTGGTATAAACGGTTTCTTAGGATTTTCGGGACAATTCGGATTCAGATATTGGTTTTAATTAATCGATATATAAATCAATAATAGAAAAATTAAGTCTCGCTAATTGCGGGGCTTTTTTATTATTATATTATATTTTATTATATTTTTACGCTTTACTTTTTTTAATAATTTTTTATAATGAATATATTTTAGAATATCAAAATCTTTAAGGCGTAAAAGTTGAAAAAAATAATCTTGCTTGCTTTTATCGTTATAGTATCTCTATTTTCTTATAACAAACTATTTGCATATTATCCATCGGGAAACTCTGCCGGATTTTTTATTAGATTTAGTTTTCCAAGTCAGGCATCTTTGGGGATTACAGGAAAATTTGAGGGAATTCCTTTAATGTTTAGCGGAATATTTAATATAGGCATATCGTCAAACGGATGGGCATGGTTCGGTTTAAGCGCTAGCGCAGATTGGTGGGGATTTATGACAAAATTAGGAAATTTAGGAAAATCGGATGTCAGATTATATTTGGGACCGGGAATAGAGGCGATAACGGGATTCGGAAATAAATATTGGAATATAGAGGCGGCTTTTAGACTTCCAATAGGAATTTCTTTTATAGTCGACAGAGATTGGGAAATTTTTATTCAAATTGCGCCGGGAATAAGCGTAATATCGATAGGAAGCAGAGGATTCGGAACTTTCGGTTGGTATCCGAGTTATACGGGATGGACATTCGCTTCTTTCTTCAGATTCTCGGGAGATTTCGGTTTTAGATATTGGTTTTAATCATTAAAAGTATAATTTATTTGATATTATATAATTATAAACTTTATCTTTTAGAAAATATTTAAAAGCCTTATTTTTTTTTATTCTTTCTCTTATCAAAGTCGAAGAAATATCTATTCTCGGAGCGATTATAATTTTGATATTATATTTTTCTATATTTTCTTTACATAAATTTCTGTTATATCCTCTATTAACCGCCACAATATTTGCAAGATTCGATAATTTTTCGGGTTCTTTCCATTTGTGAAAATCTTTTATCAAATCACCTCCTATAATCAATGCGATTTTACCGTCAATATTATAATTTTTATATATATGATTCAAAGTTTTTATGGAATAAGAAATTCCTTCGCTTTTTAATTCATAATCGTCAAATAAAAATCTTTCGTCTTCTTCTATAGAAAGTTTAACCATATTTAATCTATCTTCGTTTGAAACTTCTCCGCTTATATTTTTATGAGGAGGAATTTTACTCGGAATAAATATAACTTTATCGTAATTCAATTCTTTAAGAACCGTATCAGCGAGTATCAAATGTCCCAAATGAGGCGGGTCGAAACTTCCTCCAAGTATTGCGATTTTCATCATTAAAACCTTTTTAATTTATATTTAATTTTAAAGTTTTATAATTTATTTGCAAGTAATTTATATTTTAATATTGACAAATTTTAAAAATTTGTTATCTTTTAATTATGAATGATTGCTCGTTAAAAATAGACTATATTTTAAAAGAGAATTCAGTTGTCGTTTTATATTTCTACGATAATATATATTACGAATATATCCCTCAAATAAAAAATCTAATATCAGAATTCAAAGAACTCGGAATAAATAAAATTATAATAAATTTATCCGAATGTTTCTTTATTGAAAAAGATATATGGAAATATTTAGTGGAAATTAAAAGCGACTTTTCAAAATCCAACGGAGATATAATCATTTCCGATATATCCGGTGCCGTAAAAAACGATTATAATCTTATGGAATTATCCAATTCTTTGCAGGCTTTTCAAGATATTAACGCCGCTTTATACTATTTCGGCATAATAACAAGCAGCAAATACGCTTGATATTTATCTAATAATTTAAATTTTATATTTATCTTATATTAATCGTTTATTTGTTAATATTTTTCATAATGAATCTTATTAGGTTCGAATCTTTCAGGTTTTTTAGGTTCTTCATCGGGATAACCGACAGCGACTAATCCCAAAGGTTTTATATTTTCAGGAATATTAAATAATTCTATTATTTTATTCATTCTCTCTTCAACGGGAGCGATTGCCACCCAAACCGTTCCCAAATCTTTGGATTTTGCGGCAAGCATTAAATTTTCTAAAGCGGCTGAACAGTTCTGTTGCCAATAAAGTTTTCCCGATTCGTCAGATAAATCTCCGCATACTATTATGCATAAAGAAGCGGTTTCAAGCATTTTTGAATAAGGATGAAATTCCATTATTTTATTAAGCGAATCTCTATTTTTTACGACTATAAATTCCCAATTTCTCCTGTTATTCGCAGAAGGAGCAAACATAGCGGCTTTTAATATATATTCCAATTTTTCATCTTCAACTTTTTTGTCTTTAATATATTTTCTAATACTTCTTCTAGTGAAAAAAATATCTTCATTCATAATTTATTGTCTCCTATATGTTTGATTTTGTTTAAATTTTTTTTAATTTTTATTTTTTTAATTTTAATTCTTTTAATTTGCAGGATTTTTGTAAGATTATAAAACTTTTTGGCAAAATGTAAATAATATATAACGGTTGCAAATATTTAAGGATAATATTTTATAAATTTGATTAAATTTATAAATATGGTATAATTTGTTAGAGTAATAAAACAAATAAATTAATTTAAAAGAGGTTTTATAATGAAATCAATAAATATAAATAAAAGCGTATACGAATTATGTAACGAATACGAAGAAATAAAAGATATATTATCAGATTTAGGTTTTGAAGCGATAAAAAATCCAATTACATTCAATACCATTGCTAAATTAACGACTATAGAAAAAGCTGCAAAAATGAAAAATATAGATATGAAAGATATTATAAAAAAGTTTGAAGAAAGAGGATTTACTTTTGAAGATTTTGATAATTTTGATAATAAAGAAAATAATGTCAGAAATAAAATATTAAAAGATTTAATAAAGCGACTTCATAACGGCGAAAATATAGCAAATATAAAAAGAGAATTCGCAGAAAAATTGCATAAAGTATCGGCAATAGAGATACATAAAGCCATGCATGAACTTGTAGAATCGGGAATGCCTATAGACGAGGCGAAGAGATTCTTTTATATGAGGAGTTTAATTTTGGAGGATGCAATAGACAACGAAGACATTAATCGAAATTATAAGGACGATTTTATCGCAATAGAAGAGTTTAAAAAAGAAAATACAGAGATAAAAAAGTCGATAGAAAATATAATCGATTCAAAAGATATAAAACTATTGGAAGAATTTTATAATCAATTAAATAATCATTATATAAAAAAAGAAACTTTATTTTTTACGGGACTAAATAAATACGGAAACTCCGAACCTTCAAAAGTAATGACTAAAGTAGATAAAGAAATATTGGAAGAATTAAAAGAAGTTATAAATATAAAAGACGATAAAGTTTTTGATAAAATAAAAGAATTAAAAAGTAAAATTTTTGATATGATTTTTAAAGAAGAAAATATTTTAATTCCGCTCATTGTATCGACTTTTTCAAACGAAGATTTTGAAGAAATTAAAGAAAAAAATATATAAAATAAAAATATTAAAAGGCTACGGATGAAAATATATTTTTATTCAATCCATATATTCAATCCATAGCCTTAAGTTAATTTGATAATTTATAAAATAATAATTTAAAATATTGATTATTCTTCTCTCACTTGTATAACCAAAACTTTAAAAGTATTCGCATCTTCCTTCGTTTTCAAAGAATGCAGAGCGTTTGCTGGAATCAATATAGACTCTCCGTTTTTCAATTCAAAGGCTTGACTTTCTATAAAAATATATCCTTCGCCTTCTATTGCATTAACCAAAACATCTCCCGTTCCGCTATGAGTTGGAACTTCCGCATTTTTTCCAAGAGAAAGAATTTTTATCATTAAACTGTTTCTTTCAACCAATGAAAAAGCGTTTACGCCATTCTCTTTAGTTATAGTCAAATCTTTTAAAGACATAACTTTTTTTGGTTCTATATTATTAATGTATTTATTCATAATATTATCCTTATAAATATAATCTAATTTTTATACGAGATTTCCTTCAATAGATATCGTATAGTCCTTTATTATAATATTTTTATTCGCTTTTTCCATAGCCTCTTTTACTATCATCTCTACTCCTCCGCAACAAGGAACTTCCATATGCACTATAGATATCGATTTTATATTTTTATTTTCAAATATATTCGCAAGTTTTTCTATATAAGAATCTATATCCGAATCCAACTTAGGGCATAACATCATAAGGATTTTATTTTTTAAAAATTTATTATGGAAATTCGGATAAGCAAAAGGAACGCAATCTGCGGATATAAGCAAATCGGCGTTATTCAAATACGGAGCGTTTGGATTCATTAATTTTAATTGTATAGGCCAATTCGCTATTTCCGATTCCATATTAACCGCAATATTATTTTCATTATGGTGATTCTTTCTTAAATCTCTTTGCATACTTCCCGGACAACCGCAAGGCAAATCCTCTATAGTCGGAATTTCTATATCATTTTCTTTCATATAATTTATAGCCTCCTCAAATAATTTAGTTTCTCCATGTTCTTTTAAATGTTTTAAATGAGCCTTTATTACATTTTCGCCTCCTTTAACTATATTAACCATAACTTTAGATTCGTTATATTCTTCGGCTTCCCTCTCTTCTATAGTCATGGCATTTTCTGGGCAGGCTTTTATGCAAGCTCCGAGTCCGTCACAAAACAAATCGCTTATCAATCTCGCCTTACCGTCTATTATTTGTAAAGCGCCTTCGGGACAATCGGGTATGCATATTCCACAGCCTGTGCATTTTTCTTCGTCTATCTTTATTATTCTTCGTTTCATAATAATAAATTTCCTCCTTAAAAATATTTAATTAATAAACGCATTTTAAATATTTTTAAAATAAAAATCGGTTGCCATAGCAACGAATATTTTTTATTAAACTTATTTTTATCAAATTTATTTTTCTAACTTTATTTTTTTAACTTTAAAGTTAAAATCGTTTTAATATTGATTTTTTATTAATAAAAATTAGAATATTAAAAATATGGTAGACTATATAGATATAATAATAAAAACCCGTTTGTTCGACAATATCGACAAAAAAGAAATTCCAAATATTTTAAATAATTTTAAATCTCAAAAAAAATCTTACGATAAAGGAAATATAATAATAGATACGGGAGACAAAGTAGAATCTATTTATATAATATTAAACGGAAAAATCGAAATATCCAAAGAATATGACTACACTAGAAAAAATATAGTCAATATACTTGAAAGCGGTGAAATATTCGCAGAGGCTATGGCTCTATCTACAAATAAAATATCTCAAATAACTGCAATATCTTTAAACAAAAGCGAAATATTAAAAATCAATATTCATAATATATTCGATAATAATTTTGAAAAAAACGACAAAAATATATTTATAGAAAATCTATTAAAAATCATATCCGATAAAAATAAATTTCTTTCGATTAAAAACGACATCTTGAGTCAAAAAAGTTTAAGAAATAAAATCGTTTTATATTTAAAATATATGTCGAATATGCAAAAATCTAAAAAAATAACAGTTCCTTACAGCAGAGATAAATTAGCCGAATTCATATCCGCCGACAGAAGCGCTTTATCGAGAGAGTTAAACAGACTCGCAAAAGAAAAAATGATAGAACTCAACGGAAACAAAATAAATATTATAGACATATAATTTTTTATCTTATTTTTTATTTAATTACTTTTTCTTTATTTAATTCTTTTTAATTATTTCTAAAAAATAAAGCGGCGCACCCCAAAACTCCCGCATCGTTTCCCAAAGATGCAGGTTTTATCTCCAAATTATTAACCATCATTCTTAATCCGTAATTTCTTACGCCTCTTTTGATATCGTCTATCATCATATCGAAATCTTTGCATAAACCTCCGCCGATAAGAACCAAATCCAAATCGAGCATATTCAAAGCCTGAGCTATCGACATTCCCAAATAATACGAACATTCCGCTATGGTTTCTTTTGCTAAAGCGTCTCCATTTTTCGCCGCATCGAATAGAGCCTTCGCCTTACCTTTATCCAATTTTTCGTAGGTTAAAGAAGTTGGAATAAGATTTTTATGCATCTTCTGTTTTGCCATACTTATAAATCCCGTAGCCGAAGCGTATCTTTCTATGCAACCAGAAGAACCGCAATTGCATCTGTCTCCGTCAGGAACTACAAATACATGTCCAAGCTCTCCCGCTCCGCCCAAAGCTCCGGTAAATAGTTTTCCATTTAAAACTAATCCTCCTCCTACTCCCGTTCCCAAAGTAATAAACATTATAGACTGATAATCTTTTTCCTTACCGCTTCCGTATTTAGCCTCTCCCAAAGCCGCCGCACTCGCATCGTTTGTAGTATGAACGGGAATATTAAATAAATCTCCTATTTCCGAAAATTTTAATCCTTTAAGTCCCGGTATATTTTCCGCTCCGCCAATATGAACGGTATCTTTATTTACAACTCCGGGACAATCTACGCCCAAACCAACGGCTTTATAATCTGCAGGAATATTAGATTTTAATTTTTCTACCACTTCTTTTATTCTTTTTTTATGTTCTTCCGTAGTATGACTTGAATTTACTTCAAAACTTTCTTTATATAAAATATTTCCGTTTTCTTCTATGACAGCGCCTTTCATCGAAGTTCCGCCTATATCCAAAGCTATAACGACATTTTTCATGAATATCTCCAAAAATAATAAACGATTAAACAATCGGTTTATATTTTAGAATAAGAGCAAAAATTGTCAAGTTAATATTTTAAGTTAAATATTTTAGGTAGTAAACATTTTTAATCGTCAACAGAGTAG
>CAZRYV010000032.1:13218-15481 GCA_964604385.1 uncultured Brachyspira sp. | reverse complement strand
CCCTCATAATAATAATCTTTTTTATTATTCATTACTTCTTCTTTATTTTCACCTTTTTTCGCTCCAGCTTCTTCAAGAATTTGTATAAATCCTATAATTCCCGCATTATAAAGAAAAGTATCAAGGCTCACTTGAAAATATTTATTATTCTCTTCAGTAGATTTTTCTTTAATAGGTTTAAGAGATTTTTTACCAGCCATAAAAATTAAATTTCCTCGCTTTTTAATTCTTCTATTACTTCAAACATTCCGAATCCTTCGCTTCGTCTGCTTCCGATTCCCGTTTTATATAAAATATTTAAAAGTTTGCTATCTCCCGAAATTATATATTCTCCTATGGAAGAATTGATAAAAATATTTTTGAAATTAACCACAGTTTTTCTTGCCATATTAAAAGCAGTTAATTTTATATTTGAATTTACCTCGTTTAATTTCAAATCCTTAATCAACCTCGAAACAGAATAATTAAGTTGTTCGTTAAAATCATTATCTTTAAAATCCAAATAAATATCTTTTCCCTTTCGCTTTTCGTTAATTGTTATTTCCTCATGCTTTCTCACAACAAGAGGACTTAAAAATTTTATGCGAACTCTGTCGGAATTAATAACTTTTTCATTTACCATAGTTATATTTTTTAATTTCATTTTATTATTTTGAAGGGGATAAGAATTTTCTTTATCCGTTTTTTCTTCTTTATTTATCCTCGCTATTCTCGAATTAAAAGAATTATAAAATTCTATAAATTGTTTATTGTCGTATATAGAAAAATCCACGCTAAAATAATTTTTACCAAGCAATATTTTATCTTTTTCGATTTTGGGATTCGGCAAATAAACTGAAAAAGTAAAAAATTTCATTACTCCTTTCTTACCGTATATTTCCTTATAACTTTCTTCAAATTTTTTCTCTAAAGAATTTTTTATAAAACTTAAAATTAGAATTCGATAATCATTTTGAATTATATTATTTTCAAGTTCGAAATGCAGTTTAATTCGCATAATATACACCCACTTATACTAATAAATTATATAGTATATATTAACATATATGTTTTAATTGTCAACCAAAATAATTTAATTTTTTTAAATTATTTAAAATTTAGTTATTTAAAATTTATTTTAAAAATTTTATTTAAATTTTATTTAAAAATATCATTTGTGGCGTCAAACCAAAAAACGAAATCCAAATATTCCATAGGTATATTTTCTCTTTTTGAATATTCCACCAAATTTTCTTCTACTTTTATATAATTATTTTTTGTCAAACTTGTTTTTGGAGTCATTCCTTCGGGAAGTATTCCAAGTTTATCCATAACTCGCATAATATGTCTGTCTAATATTCCTATACTCTGTCCGAATCCGATATTTCTAAGAAAATGACTCGCCTCTTTAAGTCCGTAGCCTTTAATTTCCTTTGCCAACTGATTGCGAAGTTCAACCATAGAATTATTTTTATTAGCGGCGTTTATTCTTTCTTTTAAAATAAATTTTTCGTTTGGAAAATAAAGACTCCTTGCAAGAATTATATTTTGAGCCTTCATATTATGAAATCTCACATGTTTAATTAAAATATTGGCGACTTTTTCGGCGCTTCCGTTAAAAAGCAAATTATGATTATATAGGTCTATTATAGCCGCTGCTCCGCTTCTCGCTTTTGTTTGAGGAGTGCATATACAAAAAGCAAGTTCGGCAAATAATCTTTTATCGTTGTCTCTTTCATAAACTCTCTTAAAATATTCGAGTCTTCTTTTCATTCTTTCATGCAGTATTTTATCTTTATAAATTTCCATTAAATGTTTAGCGTATTCTTTATCCATAACAATCCTTTAATTATAAATTAATATATAAATTCATATCGATAATACAATATATTTATTAAATTTCAATAATAATAACGAATATATATTTAATTATTTTTTATTGATAATTTATAATTGACAATTAATACTTGACAAAAAAATCTATTATATTATTATTGCTTTAAAATCATATAAATACGGAGCAGATAATGGAAAAAATACTATCTCTAAATTTTTTAAATGAAATAAAAATATTAAATGGTTATTTTGCGAAATTTGATGACGATTTCGACGATGACGATTTTGACGAAGATTATGACGACGAAGAAGAATTTGACGAAGACGATTATGATGAAGATTATGACGACTTCGACGACGATGACGATTTTGATGATGACTTCGACGACGATGACGATTTTGATGATGACTTCGACGACGATGACGATTTTGATGACGACTTCGACGA
>CAZRYV010000032.1:11001-13118 GCA_964604385.1 uncultured Brachyspira sp. | reverse complement strand
GACTTCGACGATGGCGAATATATAGACGATTTCGATGATGAAGATGAAGATTTTGACGATGACTTCGACGACGAATAATTTTAATATGTATTATAATTTAATAAGGCGACTTAATGTCTGAAAAAAATAATAAAAAATTTGTAAAAGACAATTATAATAAATTCCATAATAACCGAAGCAATAAAAAGAGCGGCAAAAAACCGTTTCATAAAAATAATTATAATAATCAGCAGAAAAACAATAAAAAAAGCATAGAAGAATACGAGAAAATTTATCTTAATAAAAAAATGAGCGAAAATTCCGAAAAGCCGATATGTCCGATTTGCAATAAGCCGATTTATATAACAGAAGAAGGAATAACTCATAACGCTACGGGAAAACTCGCTCATTTTGAATGCATATTAAACGAGATAAAACAAAACAATATAAAAGATATTGAAGAAAACGACAAAATAGTTTATTTAGGCTCCGGAACTTTCGGCATAATACAGGAAAGGCAAAGCGGAAAAAATTTAAAACTATTCGTGCGAAAGAGAATAAATTACGAGAACAGAAAAATTAAAAAAGTCGAGGATGACGCCGACCCGGAAGAAGAGGAGCTTTTTAATGTATGATAAATTTGGATAATATCCCTGCGGGTTTTTTTTCAGCGGCTTTAAAATCGGGATTAAAAAATAACGATTACGATATTGCAGTAATAAAAAGCGAACCTCCAAGTGTAGCGTCCGCTTTATATACTCAAAATAAATTTCAAGCCGCTCCTATATTATTTTCCAAAAAAAACGATAAAAATAAAATAGATTTGCTTTTGGTAAACAGCGGAGTTGCAAACGCTTTGACGGGAGAGAAAGGCTACAAAAATGTATCGAATATCGCCGAGTTCGCAGGTAAATTCTATAAATGCAAAAAAGAAAATATTTTAACGGCTTCTACGGGAATAGTCGGAGTTCATTTAGACATTGAAAAAATAAAAAATGCAATTAAAAAATCTTCGTTAAATAGAGGTTTTGACAATATAGTAAAAGCGATACAGACGAGAGATAAATTTGACAAAGTTTATTCTACAAAACTAAATATAGGAGATAAAATCGCCAATTTTTATGCCATAGCAAAGGGAACTTCAATCGTTCATCCAAATATGGCTACGGTTTTACTTTTTATATTTACCGATTTGAGTGTAGAAAAAGATGCGCTCGACATAGCTTTTGCGGAATCTATAAACAAAACATTAAACAGAATATCAATAGACGGCGAAACTTCAACCAACGATACGGCTATAATAATGGCTAACGGTTTGGCAAATAATAAAACGATAACATTAAAAGATAAAAAATCATTTAAATTATTAAAAAATAAACTTGACGAAATATGCGCAACTCTCTCAAAAATGATAGTATTAGACGGAGAAGGAATAACGAAAACTATTATAGTGTCCGTTAAGAGAGCAAAAACTCAAAAGGACGCTTTCGATATAGCAAAATCTGTGGCAACTTCTAATTTAATCAAAATATTATTTATGTCTTTAAATCCAAATTATGAAAAAATTCTTTCTGCAATAGGAAATACGAATATTAATATAAAAAATCTTTCGCTTTTTATAAATGATATAAATATTTATAAAAACGGGGAATTAAATAGTAATAAATCGGATATAAACAGATTAAAAGAAAGTTTCAATGTGGAAAGAGAAGAACATTCAATAGTTTTAGATTGCGGTTATAATACAAAATGCGAGGATTATTATTATTTTACCGACATTACGCAAGAATATATATCCGTTCATTCTTCTTATAATTTATAATAAGTTAATTTATAAAAAAGTTTCATTATTTAAAAACTATAAAAACGAGGATGTCCGAAGACATCCCCTATATGCTAATATTAAAGAAAAGTTTATTTTAATCTTTAAATCTTTATTGGACTAATTTGAATTCTACTCCGCTTAATGCTTTAAGATAATCGCCAATAAAATTAATCTGTAAAGAACCGTCTTCGCTAAATATTACGGTAGTATCTCCGCTACCATAATCGTTTACTCTTCCTTTATGTCTATCGTTTTGATATACTGGGAAAGCAAATTGTCCGTTTCCTTTATCTATCGGATTTCCGCGTCCATC
>CAZRYV010000032.1:3673-10901 GCA_964604385.1 uncultured Brachyspira sp. | reverse complement strand
ATACTGGGAAAGCAAATTGTCCGTTTCCTTTATCTATCGGATTTCCGCGTCCATCAAAATATATAGCTCTTGGGTTATCGCTCATACCGCTAGCATAATCGTTAT
Organism: uncultured Brachyspira sp.; assembly: GCA_964604385.1. Classification (GTDB taxonomy): domain Bacteria; phylum Spirochaetota; class Brachyspiria; order Brachyspirales; family Brachyspiraceae; genus Brachyspira. The sequence goes on along the minus strand of CAZRYV010000032.1, from coordinate 10,796 downwards.
ACACTAATCTTATTACACCGTTACTCGTTTTTTCTATTTTAACAGTTCTGCGGAAACGCATAGGGCTATAGCTTGGTTTATCTCCGAATGGATGTTCTTTTTCTTCTTGGAAATTTTTACCTATAAATTGATTTAAACCTTTATTTTTATCTATAGATAAAACCGGTTTTGGAGCGGGTTCTGGTTCTGGCGTTGGTTCGGGTTTTGGAGTAGGTTCAGGTTCAACTACAGGAGGTTCTGGTTTAGGAGTAGGCTCTGGTTCAACTGTCGGCGGATTAGGGTTTTCAGGTTCTGGTTCAACTACTGGCGGATTAGGATTTTCAGGCTCCGGAGTTGGTTCAGGGTCAGGTGTCGGACTCGGAGTGGTAGTTTCGTTTTCTATATATGTATCTTCCAAACTAAAACTTGCAGGTTGAGTAACTCTCTTTTTACATGCCATACACATTAAGGCAATCATTACGGCGATGGCTATTATATATAATAGACCCTTTCTTTCTTTCTTTCTTATATATTTTGTCATAATAAACTCCTTCGCCTTTCGGCATTATTTATTCTTTCTATATATAAGATAGAAATTATTTTTAAAAAGTCAATTATTTTTTTTAATAATTTTTTTATTTTTATTTCTTTATTTAATGTGTAAATATTAATTAAATTATTTTGGTTTGATAAATACTATAACTATTAACAAAAAATTTAAATCAAAAAAAATAATTATTCCAATTCGTATATTTTTAAGAATTCGTTTAATATAGTATGCATTATGATTCTCTTTTTGTCGTAATCCAAATTTCTCGTAAGCTCTATTCCGAAAGCGTCTATATTTTTTTTAGCCGCATAATAAGTTATAGTAGTCGGCATAGGATAATACATTTGCTTAAACTTAAATTTCATAGGTTCTATTCTCGAATTTATATTTGACAAAACTTTTAAAACTTTATCGTCCAATTTTCTGCTATCGTATATAATCGAATCTCCGAAGAATTCTTTAAATCCGTTTCCTTCATGCAAAGTTAAAACGACATCTATTTTATATTCGTCAAGCATATCCATATATTTTTTTGCAAGTTTATCGGTTGCGCTTCTATTTATTTTTCTATAGAAGAATCTGTTGTTAATGTCGAGTCCTTCTATCGCTCTCGCATTTTTTTTATAGGCTTCGGGAACCGCTATAGGAACAATCGTTAAACTTCCTTTTTTTATAGGCATATTGATTCTTTCCATAGCCACATCTGTTCCGACTCTCTCGTTTCCATGCGGAACTATCAAAAATATATTAGGACCTTCTTTTGGATGAACCACTCTATATATCGTAGTTTCGTTTTTATCGCCTTCCATTATTTTAAAATTATATCTTTCTATATCTTCGTTTAAATGACTATTAACTTCCATCTCGAGCTGTCTTGAAACATTATCAATTAAGGTTCTTTCGTTTTCCGTTATTCTGTAAGGACCGTTAAGAAGAGGCATAATTGAAGTTTTGTTAAAAGGTTCCAAATAATAACTTATTCCCAAAGACGATTCGGGCGATATTTTTACCGCATTGTCATAACTTATAACGGATGTATTTTCATTGTAAGAAATTACCGCAAATGATTTCCCATTAAGATTATAAGTTTTACCTTCTTTCGTAAGCGTTATTCGAACTTCATTATTTCGTTTAGTTTTAATATATATATAACCGTAATCCAAACTGAATTTATTATTTTCAAAAGTCAATTTTGAACTTGGCATTAATATGATTGATTTTTCTACATTATCAATCACCAAATAGGAAGATTCTTTAGTGGAAATCGAAAAATAATCGTTAGGAAAACTGTTTTTAAAATCCATATTAGAATTTTCTTCATTAACTATTATCGAAGTCTCGCCCTGCCTTGAAATCATTTTAAAGTTATTATTAAAACTATTATTTAAATTATTTGGAAAAAGATTCGAATTTATCGTCAATATAAAAATAATTATTAAAAATATTTTATTTATTAAATGTATTAAACAGATTTTATGCATATATTAAACCTTGTCGATTTATTAACTATATCGTTATTATTTTCGTTTTAAATATAAATAGCTTTAAGTTTTTATAATTTAATTTTAAGTTATAAAATTTTTCATAATATTTATTAAAAATGTATTAAATGTATTATAATAAAACATTTTTAGGCTATTTTTTAGAATATTTTAAATAAAATAATTAAAAAAATAAAAAAATGCTAAACGAAATTTAATTTTATGTCGATAAAGCCGAAAATAATTATATAACAAATGAAAGCCCATAGATTTGGCGGTCTCGAGCTTTCAGTTTGTAAAGTTGTTATACCATATGTAAGGAATATATTTAGTCGTTTTAAGTATATTCCGAGAATTGTCGGTATTCTTACAACTCAAGTCTTCGCTTTTGATTGTCGGAATACCGTAAATTCTCTTTAAATATTTTTTTTGACAATTAGGCAGGGATGCCTTTTTGAATAAATATCATGGAGGATGACGATGATCATCAATAATAATATCAGCGCTATTAATTCGCAGCGCACTTTAAAATTTAAAAACTGGGATTTGGGAAAAGATATGAGAGAATTATCTTCCGGTCTCAGAATTAACAGAGCCGGAGACGACGCTTCAGGTTTGGCGGTATCCGAAAAAATGCGCACTCAAATTAGAGGTTTGCGTCAAGCGGAAAGGAACACGGAAGATGGAGTTTCTTTCATTCAAACTACGGAAGGTTATCTTCAAGAAAGCCAAGATATTCTTCAAAGAATAAGAGAATTGGCGGTTCAAGCTGCAAACGGAATATATACCGATGCGGATAGAATGCTTATTCAAGTAGAGGTATCTCAATTGGTTGACGAAGTTAATCGTATAGCGAGTCAGGCTCAGTTTAATACTCTTAATATGCTTACGGGCAGATTTGCAAATCCTAATGAAGGCGGAAATCCCGTTTCAAGTATGTGGTTTCATATAGGAGCCAATATGGACGAAAGAAGAAGAGTTTATATCGGCACTATGACGGCTGTGGCTTTGGGTATACAAAACTCTCAAGACGGAACGGCTATTTCAATTTCATCCGTAGATAAGGCAAATACTACTATTGGTTTGGTTGACGAAGCTTTAATGAAAGTTTCAAAACAAAGGTCTAATCTCGGCGCTTATCAAAACAGATTGGAATTAACCGCCAAAGGTTTAATGATAGCTTATGAAAATACTATAGCGTCCGAAAGCAGAATAAGAGATACTGATATGGCTGAATCTTCCGTTCAATTGGCTAAAGACAGCATATTACAACAATCAAATTTGGCTATGCTTGCTCAAGCCAATACTATGGGACAGGGCATATTGCGATTAATTCAGTAAATTAAATTTTAATAGCGTTGGGTAAAAAATAGTCGATTTCATCAAAAATGAGTCGGCTATTTTTATTTTTATATTTAATAATTTTTTTATTTAACAATTTAACTTGCTATCAAATTTAACTTTAATAAATCTTTTTAACAAATTTAATAAACATTTAATTTAATAAATTTTGATAATTTTTTTCGTTAATTATATATTCTAAAATCCATTTCGGGAAATATATCGTCTCGCCATTCCAATTTGCTTAACCATTCTTCGTTTAAATCTCTGTTTTTAATGGCATAATATAAATCGGTAAATCTTTTTAAATATAATTTTGTCATATTAACGGCATATTCCACCATAGTTCCCGTATGCATAATAAAAGCCCAGTCGCTGCTTTGAGCGAGCAAAAGTTCTCTAGCCGCCTGATTTAATGCTCTTTCATAAAGTCCCGTTTCGTTATAATAATTATGCGCAAGTTCAATCATTCTTTCCGCGGCTTTATGCAAATGTCTGTATATCCAGCCGTTAGTTCCATTAAGCCAAACTTCTCCGTATCCGTTCGCTCCCCAGCTCGACATCGAAGGCATGGATATTTGATTTACAGGATGCCTTTCCAAATATTCTTTAGGAGTTATCGTTTCTATAACGCTTTGGTCAAAATGAATTTTCCTCATTAAAAATTCTATAAACATAGGTCCTTCATACCACCAATGCCCGAATAATTCCGCATCATAAGGAGACACTACTATAGGAGGTCTGTCCATAACGGAAGCCAAATATTCTATCTGTTTTTCTCTGTTAAACATAAAATTGCCCGAATGCTCCCCCGCAGCAGCCATAGCCGCTTCAGGGTTATAAGGTTCTTTAGGACAGTCTTTTCCCGTGATTCTATAATATTTAATTCCCGTATTTTTTCTTAAACCGTTGCTTTGAATAAAATCTCTAATATATTCAAAAGGCAAATCGTATCCTATATCTCTGTAAAATTCCCTATATCTAAAATCGCCGGGATAACCTACCTCTGCACTCCAAACGCTCCTTGAACTTTCAATATCTCGTCCGAATGCCGCTACTCTACTCTCTCTCGAACAATATAAAGGAGCATAAACTCCGTATTTCGGCACTTTATCGGCATGCATTATTCCATGAGTGTCTACAAAAAAATATTTAATTCCGTTATTTGCCAAATGCTTTTCAAGTCCCGGGAAAAAACCGCATTCTCCAAGCCAAATTCCTGTCGGTTTTCTTCCCAAATGTCTCTCGTAAGTTTTAACCGCCATTTTTAATTGCGCTTCTATGGCGTTTGGATATTCCTGCATAAAAGGAAAAAATCCATGAGTCGCTCCGCAGGTTATTATTTCTAAATTTCCTCTTTCCAAAAAATATCTGAATCCGTTTAAGAGATTTTTATTATATTTATAAACAAATATGTCTCTTATTCTATAGAATTTATCTCTATAAACTTCCGCAGTATGATGAAAATTTGAATCAAGCGAGGTTCTTTCGCATTCCATCTCCGCCAATTTTATTAACTTTTCTATATATTTCACATATCTATTTTGAATAAGTTCATTTGCCAACATATTCATAAGAGGAGGAGTGACGCTCATAGTTATTTTAAAATTAACACCATCATTAACCAATCTCTCATAGGCGTCAAGCAAAGGTATATAAGTCTCGGTGATGGCTTCGTATAACCAATCTTCCTCCAAAAAATCTTCATGCTCGGGATGTCTTACATAAGGCAAGTGAGCATGCAATACTAAAGCTAAATAGCCTTTCGACATACATTATCCTTAAAGTTATTTATATTACTATAATATTATATAAAAAATATTATTTAAATCAATAATTTATAAAAATAAAAATTTAATAATTTTTCGTTATAATAAAATTTTATTATAAAATTTTAAGATTTACAAGACGGACAAATTCCCAAAAAGACAATATCATGCTTTATGATTTCCATATCGTTTTCTTTCGAGGCGGATTCGTCTAAAAATTTCTGATATTCCATTGGCATATCAAATAATTTTTTACATCTATCGAATTGAAAATGATAATGTTCTTCTGTTTTATGGTCGAATCGCACGGCATCATCTATTATAGATATTTTTTGTATATCTTTATTTTCCGAAAGCAAATTTAAATTTCTATATACCGTTCCCAAACTTATGGAAGGAAAATTTGGCTTTATATAGTTATAAACCTCTTCCGAAGTCGGATGATTTTTTAATTCTCTAACGGCATTTAAAATAACTTGTTTTTGTATGGTGTTTCTTGTATTGTTCATAATAACCCCATAATGGTATTAAATAATAATTTATAATTGATAATTAATATTAGTTAGTAATATATCATATTTTATAAAATTTGTCAATATATAATTATAATAAATATTATAATATTTTATTTACAATATTTTTAAATTGATATAATCTATAGACAAAGTTTGATTATTATCCGATTTGGTAATTACAAATTTATAATTTTCTTTTTCATAAAAATATATTTCGGCTAAAATATCTCCGTCAATATCGTCTATTATTTCTTTAATAAGATTAATATTATTAGAATGCAAATTATTTAATATATTTTCCAACGAAGAATCTATATTATTTACTATATTAACGGTTATCTGCTCTACAGTATTGTCTCCAACGAATACAACAATCTCTCCGTCACTTTCTCTAACTTTTATATTTCTTCTTAAAATATTATTTCTAATTAAATTTTTATCCGTTTCAAAAATTCTAGATAAATTATCGAACGAAATATTAAATGATATTGACGCCAAAGATTTTATATCATTATTGCTTATATAAAGAAAATCGGAATATATAAGATTATCCGACAAATCGATTTTTTTATGAATAGTTTTATTTTTATGAATCAAATTTGCAAAAACTATACATAAAATAAACAGACATGAAAACAATATAAATTTTATAGCTCTCATTATTTGTAAATTATTTATAAAACAATTAATCTTCCGTTAGAAGTATATCGTTAACCTCTTCTATAGAAAATAAAGGCATATCGTTCGCATTATAAAAAGAAGGATTAACTGTAAAATTTAAAACGGATTTATATTGTTTATAGTTTTCGGCTTCTATAACTATATCCAAATCTATATCCATACTGTCGTTAGAGTCCACTTTCTGTGGCATAAAACAGAACATAAATTTTCCCGGAACATTTTTTGAAACTACAGCGGGATTAGGGAAATTAGCTCCGTATCCTTCTATAAGTTTACTGTTATAATACATATATACCAATGCGCTTTCCACTTTTTCAAAACTATTTGCAGAACATATATTTCCCATTATGCTCGGATATGTTAAATAGTAGCCATTTTCTTCTATAAGAGGAATAGAGTCTATCGGAGTATTTTCTTTTCTTCTTCTTATAACATCGCATGCTTTTGCTATCGTATTCAATATTTCTATATTTTCTTCGGTGTCGCCTTTATCATAACTGTGTAAAACTCCTCTTGCGCTTGTTACATATTGAGGTTGCACTCTATTTAAAGTATAGGCTATTATATCCATCCGCATATTTGTGCTTGCCGGTATATTTTTTTCTTTAAAATAAGAATCCGCCAATTTGGAAATTTTCTGTTCCATAAGGTTTACTAAATACATAATTTCTCCTTTAAGAGTTTGTAATATATTATACAAAAAAAATATTATTTGTCAAAACAATTTGATATAAATAAGATAACAAAAAAATATAATTTTTGTTGAACTTTTTTTATTTTTATTTAACTTATATTTAAATTTATAAA
>CAZRYV010000032.1:0-3573 GCA_964604385.1 uncultured Brachyspira sp. | reverse complement strand
ATTAATAAATAAATTGTCTATAATAAATTATCTATACCTATCAAACAATTCTATAAAATCTTTTTTCTTTTTTTTAGCGGAGATTCTGTAAGCGGTATTTCCGTATATATTTCTTTGCGTCATATCGGCTCCTGCTTTTAATAATTCTTCCATTACTTCAATCGGAGTTCCGAAAATTCTATATATTCCCAAATCTTCCTTCTCATATTCAAACATAACCGCTCTTATTAAAATATTATTTCCGTTTCTGTCGGTTGCGTTAATATTAGCTCCAAGTTCTATAACTTTTTTTATCGCTTCAATATCGGGATTTTCTTTTTCTATTAAATACATAAGAATAGTTTTTTCGTTTCCATAATTATGAGAGTTTACATCAGCTCCAAGTTCCAATAGACTATATATTATATCGATTCTATTGGTATGTTTGGCATTATAAATAATCGCTTCGTTTAAATTAGTCGCTCCCGCATTTACCAATTCTTTTATTATATTTATATTTGTAGTTGCCGTTATGGGATATTTTCTTTCAGCTCCTTCGTAATATCGATAAGGTTCTATATACGCTTTTGTATTTACATTGGCGCCGTTTTCTATTAAATATTTTACAACTTCCAAATTATTTCCTTCGCATGCAGAAACCAAAGCCGAATTAATATCTTTTGCTCCCAAATTAATTAGCTCTTCTACTATATTTAACTGTCCGCCGATAGCCGCATAACTTAAAGCCAAATCATAATTATCAGCGCCCTCGTTTATAAATGTTTGAGCTATATCCCAATAACCTTCCAAACATGCCATATAAAAAGCAAAATTAAAATCTTTAGCCCCAAAGTCGAGCAACTCTTTTACGATTTCCATATTTCCGATTTTTGCAGCATACATTAAAGAGCTCATACCGTATTTATTATTATAAATATCCAAATTATTTCCATCTCTTAATATGCTTTTAACTCCTTCAATATCGTTATTTTCTATGCTTTTCATTAAATCGTTATTTTGTAAAATTTGCGAAATTTGAGGAAACAATAAAGTCGAGGCAATTAAAAATAATAAAATTATTCTATTCATAAAAAATCCGTAATTAAATTAATAGTTCAAATTACAATAAAAATGTTTTAATATAATTATCGTAATAACTTATGATTTTTTTGATAAAAAAGCAAAATATATTTACCATAATATTAAATATTAATTTGTAATTAATGTAAAATTGTATATACTATATAATTAAAAAGATTGATAGGAATATAATTTTGGAGAAAATTTTTACCAATATACCCGCTCCGATAAAAGAAATAGCGAGAATCTTAAATATGGAAGGTTTTCAATGTTTTTTAGTCGGAGGTTCGGTTAGAGATTCCATTATGGGATTTACTCCGAAAGAATACGATATAGCCACCGATGCGAAACCCGAAGATGTTCAGAGAATATTTAAATATACGGTTCCTACGGGAATAAAACATGGGACGGTTCTCGTAATTTTAAACGATATGCATGTAGAAATTACCACTTTCAGAAGCGATGGAAATTATAGCGATGGAAGACATCCCGATAAAGTGGAATATACGGTAAGTATAGAGGACGATTTGCCAAGAAGAGATTTAACCATAAACGCTATGGCTTATAATGTTTTAGACGGCGCTCTTATAGATATGTTTGACGGAATGAAGGATATAAAAAATAAAATCATTCGTTCGGTTGGGAATCCTTACGAAAGATTTACCGAAGACGGATTAAGAATAATGAGGGCTATAAGATTTGCCACAAAATTAAATTTTAATATAGAAAAAGAAACTTTCGAGGCAATTTGTCGCTCGACGGGAATGCTCACTTCCATAGCTTACGAGAGAATAAGGGAAGAGTTTAACGGAATTTTAGTTTCGGATAATCCTTTCAGAGGACTCGAATTATTAAGAAAAACCGGAATACTCGCTTTAATAATGCCCGAACTTATGCAAGGATTCGGTGTCTCTCAAAACAGATTTCACAAATACGATGTTTATTATCATATACTTCATACGATACAGGCTGTAGAACCTCTCGAAACGGAAGAATTAACTTTATTGGTTCGTTTGTCCGCTTTATTTCATGATATAGCTAAACCTATGGTTCAAAAAAAAGTTTCAAAACAGGAAGAACCCGTATATTATAATCATGAAGTCGTGGGCGCATGCGTTGCAAAAAAAATTATGAAACGATTAAAATATTCTAATGCGGAAATAGATTTTGTCACTCTTTTGGTTAGACAACATATGTTTTATTATCAAGACGAATGGACGGATGGAGCGGTTAGAAGATTTATGAAAGCTGTCGGAGTTGAAAATATAAAGCCGCTCTTAAAACTTAGGGAAGCCGACAGAATCGGAAGCGGAAATAGAAAGGATAAGGAAAGCAAGGCTATACCAAAACTTTTGGCAAGAATAGATAAAATAATCGAAGAAGAAAACGCTATAACGGTTAAGGATTTAAAAATCAACGGAAACGATTTGATGGAAGAATTTAATTTAAAACCCGGTCCGATTGTTGGAAAAATATTAAATTATTTGCTCGATTTGATATTGGACGAACCGAATCTAAACGATAAAGAAAAACTTATGGAAAAAACGAAACTTTTTTTAGAGAGCAACAATATAAAATAAAAAATATAAAATAATTAAAGTAAAGAAGAGGACTAAAAATGTATCTTATAGCCGACATAGGAAACACGAGAATGAAATTAGCCGTATTCGATAATAGCCATATTCCGATTTATTTCAATGTCAACAGTTATAATATAAGGCATATATTGTCCGCATTAAAAGAAATAAAAGAAAGTTATAAAATAAATAAAGTGTTTTTCAGCAGCGTTTGCTTTGACAGAAACGATATTTTTATCTCATCCGTAAAAGATGTTTTGAAAAAAGAGGTTTATAGAGTAACTCATAAAGATATAAAATTAAAAGGCAATTTATACGAACCAAAAAATTCTATAGGAATAGACAGAATTCTCTCAACTTACGCTTCTATATGTTTTGAAGGCTATAATGAAACGGAAAGATACGCTTCTATAGTAGTCGATATGGGAACTGCTACGACTATAAGCGTTATGACTTCCGATTTTATATTTTTAGGTGGCATGATAATGAGCGGAACAAAAACGAGCTATAAAGCTTTATCGGGCAGAACATCTTTGCCGTATTATGAAATCGGACCGATTGATTCTATTCCAAATCCTCTTAATAACAATACCAAAGAATCCGTTATGTCGGGAGCTATTTATAATACAATAGGAAGCGTTCATTATGGCGTAAAAGAAACAAAAAAATACATAAAAGAAAAATACGATTTAAAAAGCAAAATATTTTTAACGGGCGGAATATCAAATTTACGATTATTAAAATGCAAAATATATCCTTATTTGGTAATGCAAGGCACTTATTTTAATATGATTGATAAAAAATACGGAAGATAATAATATTTTATTATATTAATATTCGTTATTGTTCCAAAATAATTTTTAAAATATATAAATTTGACAAATAATAAAAAACTGTTATACTTTAAAATAAATAAAATCATCAATCAAAGGAGAAT
>CAZRYV010000031.1:0-15779 GCA_964604385.1 uncultured Brachyspira sp. | reverse complement strand
TAATTTTTTCATTTTGTAAATGTATCAAATTTAAAAATTATACACTTGATACAATATGTGTTTCGATATAATATAGCTTAATTAATTTATGATTATTTAAAGACTAAAAGGATAATATATGAAATACCCTGAATTTTTAACTCCTTTCGTAATCTCGCCAAATATCCCGATAAGATGGTATGGGCTTATGTATATAGTGGGAATAATAGTTTCATGTTTGGTTTTAAATCGAATAAAAAATAAAGGTTGGATTGAATATAAAGACGATAAGGATGGCGGAGTTTACGATATGGTTTTTTATGGCGCAGTCGGAGCTATAGTCGGAGCAAGATTTGGATATTTTCTTTTCTATTCTCCTGCGACTTTTTTAAGACCTTGGGAAATACTCGGATTAAATTTCGACAATGGAATAAGTTTTTCGGGTTTTGCGGGAATGTCGTTTCATGGCGGATTTATAGGAATGTGCATATCTTTAATTATCTTCAGTAAAAAATATCATTATAGGATTTTATATATAGGCGACCATGCAACTTTGCCTTCGAGTTTATGTTTATTTTTCGGAAGGATTGGAAATTTTATGAACGCCGAACTTTACGGAAGAGTGACGGATTCTTTTATAGGAATGCAATTTCCTCTATACGATGCGGTTGGCGGATATGAGAATTGGGCGGCTATGTTTCCCGCAATAAGACCTTACACGGAAGCAAGACATCCTTCTCAAATATACGAAGCGATACTCGAGGGATTGGTATTGGCTTTGGTTTCTTATTTCATTTTATATTTGAGTCAGAAAAATAAAAAAATAAAAACGGGAACGAGATTATGGGTATGGATGATATTATACGGACTGTTTAGAGCTTTTATAGAACAATTCGCAAGAGATATAACGGAATGGACTATAGGACCTATAACTTCTGGAGCTATATATTCAATATGTATGATTATAGTCGGAGCGGTAATGCTTATTTATACCTACGCTAAAAAATCGGATTAAACAAAAAATAATTAGAAAAATAATTAATTGAACGGAAAATAAAAATGGTTTATGAAATATTTTCAAATAGATTGTTAATCGGCATTATATCTTATTTTGTATTTATAATGTCGGCAAGCGCTCATGAATATTCTCATGCTAGAGTCGCTTATAATTTTGGAGATAAAACCGCTAGAGATTTGGGAAGACTAACTTTAAATCCTTTGGCTCATATAGATATTTTAGGGACTGTAATTCTTCCGATATTGGCGGCTTTTACGGGAATTCCAATAATAGGTTGGATGAAAGCCGTTCCCGTTAATCCGAATCATTTTAGAAATTTTGAAAGAGACCAAGCGATAGTTTCTTTTGCCGGTCCTTTTGCAAATTTAACGCTTGCATTTGCCTCTTTTTTGATAATGAAAATTCTTACATTTCCAATTAACGGAGTATTTATAATAAATAAATTAATAATGATTTTAGAGTCCAATTATAATCCAATGACGAATATTATCTTAAATATTATTCCCATATTGCTCGCTATGTTGTTTATGCTTTATACTATAAATATAATGCTTATGTTTTTTAACCTTTTGCCTTTTCCTCCTTTGGACGGAGGTTGGATATTGAGATTCTTTTTATCCGCTAAAGGAAAAAAGACTTACGATAAGATATATCCTTACGGTTTTTTAATATTATACGCTTTATTATTCTTTGGAATATTAAGAACCATATTGTCGTTTATACAAGATGTGTCGGGCTATATATTGGGAGACACTTTTAAAACAATATTGTCTATTTAGATGTTTTTATCTCTCCCAAATTCCACCAACTCCATTTCGGAGAATAAAACATATATTCTATTGAAAAACTAAAGGTGGAAGTATTCGGAACATTTCCCTGTCCCCAAACGATTTTTTTATAAGAAGCCGTCATATAAAGAAAATCCGATATAGTTCCTTTAACTTTTACGAAAGGCTCGACATAGGAGAGAGTGGAATCTTTTGTATAAGGAAACATATAACTTACTCCCGTATATATCGTTATAAAAGGAGAAGTTATAAGTTCTATAGCGGGTATTATCTCTCCGTAACTTAATATATCGTTAAGCAAATTATCTCTCGTATCGAATATATAACAGAATAAAAAATTAATCGGTATAACTTTTGGAATTCCCGCTATCATAATATTGGCGTAAAAATTAAAATTATCTTTTGGTTCTCCGTATATAAAAGCATTTTTGGCGAAACTATAACTTAATCCTATTTTCGCTCCTACCGACAAATACCAATCGAGCATTGTAACTTTTAAATCGGCGTTAATGTCTTTAAATCCGAAACTGTCGGTTTTATTCGTTAGGCTAGTCAAATCGTTTCTTGAATCTTGTCTCTGATATAGAAAACTTGCCGAAAATCCGAGTTCCACAAATCTAATCGGACGAACGCTAAAAAACGGTGCGAGAGTAAAATAAATATCTCTTCTGCTTATATTTGGATTATAAGGGTCTAAAATATTTAACTTTCCGTTTTGAAACCAAGAATTATATTCTTCGAATACTCCGCCCAATCCTACCGAAAACATTTTACTTTTTTGTATTAAAGGCGACACATCGAAATAATAATCGTTTCTGATGGCGAATAAATAATTAGAAAATAACGCCAATATAAATAATAAATATATAAAATACCTTTTCATAAATTATTAATTAATATTTTCACTTTTTTACAATATTTTCAATAAGAGAAAGATTTTTTTCTATATTATACCTATATCTTAAATCGGTGGTTAATATTTGATACATTTGTTGAGTTTTTGCTTCTATAACCAAAGTCTCCAAAGCTCTTTGTGCTTCGTTATAAGGAAGAGAATCTATTCTGTATAATTTGCCATATCTTTCGTATACCTGATTTATCTCTTCTTCTGTAGGTTTTGGAATAGTCGACCTTATGGTTTTTTCTATATAATGGGAAACCACGGCGCTTCTTGTAACATAATTTTCAATGGCTTTCGCTTCAGGATTATTGTAAAAACCCGATTTATTCGCTTCGTATATCATTATCTCTCTTGCAACAAAAGCGTTAAACATATTTCCTCTCGCCTGAACTCTCAAAGCCGGCGGTATATTTTCTCCCGATTGCTTCAAAGTTTGATTAAACATTTCGTTAAAATTCGACAAGGCTATTTGTTTATCGTCTATAATTATGCATGGGTCTTTTTCAGAGGAATATTCAAGTTTATAATTGGTTTTTGCTTCGTTAATAATTTTTTCGTATTCGTTTCTCATACGCTCTTGAAGTATGGTGTATTCTATATCCATAGCGACTTGCTCGTAGCGAATATTATTTCCTCTCGCCGCCTGCAATCTTTCTAAATTATTATTGAAGAATCTTCTTTTCTCTTCTTCGGATACCACATCAAAATCGTCTCTTAATTTTTTTTGCATATATAATTGCGCTATTTGATTGTCTCTTTCTTTTGAAATTGCGGAAGTTAATTCTTCGTCTTTATCAAGCCCTTCCTCTACTGCTTTAATATACACCAATTCCTGTTCTATAAGTTGAGATGCAAACTGCCATAATTGTAAATCGTTTGTAAGAATAACATTTAAATTTTCCGTTGGAAGTCCTCTTAAAACGACTATATTTGAAGCCTCGCTCATAAAATCATTAACTGTGAAAAGTTTTTTTAACTCGCCTTTGGAATCTCTTATTCTAATAACCCAATTATTATCCTCCGCATATAAAAAATTAATCGATAAAATAAAAACCGAAGTTATTAAAATAAAAAATCTGTTAATTTTGAAAACATTATTAAAAAAATTATTATTTAAAATATTGTTAAAAATTTTATTAGAAATCGTCATCGGATTCTTGCCTGCCCCTAAACAAATTGATTATAGACTTTATTATATTCGCTATACTTAAATTTTCAGTCCAACCTCTTGCGGCGTAAGTAAAATTAGATATACTGCTTGAAATATTGTCGAAAGCGTCATGCATATCGTCCAAAGTTCTTTTTGTTCTGTCCGTTTCCGATTCTACGAAAGAGGCTATATTATTCACCTTATCGCTAATAGATTCTATATTATCGAGTATTTTATCGAATTTGTTTGTAAATCTAAAATAACTTGCAAGCAAAATAAAAAATATAGCCAATGACAAAATCAATATAGCTATTGCAATAAAAGCCAAAGATATAGCTATAACATTTATTTGAAATACGATATCTTCCATCTTTATTTATAACTTATAACTTTTTATAACGATTAACTTTCAGCTTCCGATTTTTTCTTTCTTTTATCGAGAAAATCGCTTGTTTTTTCCTTACCTTTTTCGTAAAGTTCCGTAGTTTTCAAAACGCCTTTATGATATAAATCATCAACTTTATATTTTATATTATCAATCGTTTCTTTAATATCTTCTCTCGTTTCTTCGCCTGCTTTAGGAGCGAATAAAATACCCAATGCCACTCCCGCGGTTACGCCTAATATAAAAGAAAATAAACCTGATACTTCTTTAGACATGTATGTCCTCCTGTAATTTATTTGAATAAATATTAAATTCAATTTAACTTTTTGTCAACATTAAAAAATTTTAAAAAAATTTAAATAGAAATTAAAAAAATTATATAAGAAAAATTAGATAAAAATTCAATATGCGATATGAATGTATAATTTGAAAAAATAATTCCGAAAATATGACAATATGATATAATATATTATATCAAAATTAATTATTTATAACATTATCTAATTAAATGAAGGGGCTATTGTGAAGGTAAAGAAAACTAATAAAAAAAGCGGTTTAATGGGTAAATTTTTAATTCCGTTTGCGATATTTTTGGGAATAATCGTTGTATCTATGTATATTATTTACAGACCTCAATATAAAAGATTATTTTTAACCGATTTAGGCGTAAAGATGAAAACTTCATCCGAAGAAGTCGTAAAATGGGCTTCATCTTTTTATTCTGAAATAAATATAATAGAAGCGTATACAAAAAGTTCTATAAATACGGACGATATGCTCGAAGCTTTTTTTAATATATTGGAATCCAAACCCGATATTGCGAATGTATATTTTGGAAATACGATTCCAAGAAATAATCCCAGCGGAATATTTATAAATCCGTTTTCGAGTCTTTTGCCTTCAAATTATGACCAAACCAAAAGAGATTGGTTTACTAAAGCCTCAAGCGGTAACGGAATATATATAAGCGAACCTTATATGTCCGCATCTTCTAAAAAATTTGTCGTAACTTTTTCAAAAGCGATTTATACCAACGGTTATCTTAAAGGCGTTATAGGTATGGATGTTTTATTTTCAAAAATTGCGGAAATAATGACGAATCGGTTAGAAGATAAAAATACGGAAATAAATATAATAACGAAAAATGGAATGTATCTTACGCATAAAGACGATAAATATATTTTAAGCGAACAAAATACGGTATTCTCAAACCCAATGTTTTCAAATTTTAAAAGTTCCATTGAAAATCAAAATAATCTTATAGAAGTAAAAGGAAAAGAATGGGCGGCGGTTCAGAATATAGAAAATATTCCTTGGATGATAGCGGGATACGGAAATACAGAATATTTTGACAATCTTATCAGAAGGCTAGTAATAGTTTTATTTGTAGTCGTAGTAGCTTTTATGTCTATAGAAACCGTTTTGGTTTTGGTTGTTGTCCATCCTCTGTCGGAATCTTTAAACAGAGCGATAAATATTATAGAAAATATGGGCAACGGAGATTTTAACGCAAGATTTGAGAAGAGACTTTTGGATAAAAAAGACCAAACGGGAGTTCTTACAAAATCTATAGATGAGATGCAGAAAAATATAGGTTCGGTAATTTTCAAAATAAAACATGGAATAGATGTTATAAACAACGAGATAGGAAAAATATCAGAAGGAAGTTCGCATTTATCCGACAGAAGCAATTCGCAAGCGGCGGCGTTGGAAGAATTGGCAAGTTCCATAGAGGCTTTATCCTCTTCTTTGAAAGAAACTGCAAAAAGCGCATCGGAAGCGAAAATTATGAGCGCAAAAGCGTATTCCGACACGAAGAGCGGAGTCGAAGCTGTAATTCAAACTGCAAACAATATGAAAGAAATTTCCGAATCTAGCAAAAAAATATCCGACATAACAAAAATGATTCAGTCGATAGCCTTTCAAACCAATATACTCGCTTTAAATGCGGCGGTGGAAGCTGCGAGAGCGGGAGAACAGGGAAGAGGTTTTGCCGTAGTTGCGAGCGAAATACGGTCTTTGGCTCAAACGGTTAATGACGCTGCAAGCAATATTACAAATATAGTGGAAGATACAGTAAATAAAATAGAAATAGGAAACGCTTCTGTGACTCAATCTTCGGAACTTTTAAACGAAATAGAAAAATCGGTAAACGAAGTGTCGGAAGTTTTAACGGGAATATCAAATTCTTCTATTCAAGAAGAGGAAGGAATAGAACAGATAAATCAGGCGGTAATGGAATTAAACAATATAACGCAGGAAAATTCCAATTTGGCTCAAGATAGCGCTATGTCGAGTAAAGAGGTATTCGACAGAACAGAAAATATGGTAGAAGAAATATCTTATTTTAAATTTGAAGACGATAAGAAATAATATAAATTCTGTTTATATAAAAAATAATATCAAAATATAGTATCGTAAATTATAAATTATTTAAAAAAATCATAAAATTCTTTTATAATTTTAAAAATTTTAAATAAGGATGTATAATGATTTAAATAATTTTTAATCAATTAAAATATAAAATAAAATATAAAAACAAAAGGAAAAACAATTTTGGAATATAATTCTAACGAAATACTCGATTATATAATTAAAAATAGAAGGTATCTGCATTCTATTCCCGAACTTGGAGAGAATCTTCCTAAAACAAGAGAATTTGTAATAAACAAATTGGAAGAACTTAATATAGAATATACAAAAAATAAAAGAGATTCGGGAATTATCGCTTATATAAAAGGCGAAGCGGATAATCAATTCGATAAAACGGTAGCTTTAAGAGCGGATATGGACGCTTTGCCAATAAAAGAAGAAACCGATTTTGAATATAAATCCTGCAACAACAATATGCATGCTTGCGGGCATGATGTTCATACGGCGATATTATTGGGAGCTGCAAAAATACTTTCAGAAAATAAAAACAAAATCAACGGAACGGTTAAACTTTTATTCCAAACGGGAGAAGAAACGGGAACGGGCGCAAAAATAATGATAGAAGAAAACGCTTTAAAAAATGTTTCGGCTATATTTGGAATTCATATTGGAAATTTCGCTCCCGATACTCCGAATGGAATTTTTATTATACAGGAAGGACCTATTATGGCTTCAACCGACCAATTAATTATAAGAGTTAAAGGAAAAGGAACGCATGGAGCTTATCCTCATTTGGGAATAGACCCTATAATAATATCGGCGGAAATCATTAACGGACTTCAGTCTATAATAACGAGGGAAATAAAATCTTCGGAAAATGTTTTACTCTCTTTATGCAAAATAAACGGAGGAAGCGCTTTTAATGTAGTTCCCGATACTGTTGAAATAGAAGGAACTATAAGAACTTTCGACAATAAATTGAGAGATTATTTTATAAAAAGAATAAAAGAAAAATCTAACCTTATAGCGAAATCTATGCTTGGAGAATGCGAAATAGAATTGGTGGAATATGCTTGCGTAACCGATAACGATAAAAATATTGCAGAAAGCGTAAGAAAAACTGCGGAAAAATTATTTTCAAAAGAAGCTATTTGGGATAAATATTTTAGTCCTTCGATGGGCGGAGAGGATTTTTCTTATTATCTTAAAAATGTTGCAGGATGTTTCGCTCTTTTTTCTACCGTCACCGAAAAGAATATTCCCAATCATAATAATAAATTTGAAGTAAATGAAAGTAAATTAAATATGCCCGCAGAACTTATGGCAAATTGGGCGATTGATTTTTTGAATTATTTGAAATAGATTATTGATTTTTAATATACTTACAATATAATAATAATTGTGGAATTACATGAATATTTTATAGGATATTAAAAATGAAAAAATCCGTTCTTATAATGGCAGGAGGAATAGGCGAAAGATTATGGCCCCTAAGTCGAGAAAATAAACCAAAACAATTTCTAAAAATAAGAGACGAAAAATCTTTAATTGAAAAAACGATATTAAGAGCCTTAAAAATAACAGACGAGGAAAACATATTTATCGTAACGGGAATAAGATACAGAGAAGCTTTCAATCAATATATACCGAACTTTAGAAAAGAAAATATAATATATGAACCATTGGGAAGAGATACCGCCGCCGCTGTTACTTTGGGAGTTTTAACGATAAAAGAAAAAATCGGAAATTCTATCATAGTTATACTTCCCGCAGACCCTATAATAAAAGAAGAAAATTTATTTACCAAAACCATAGAAGAGGCAATCGAAGCAACTTCAAAAACCCAAAAAACTATTATAGTCGGAATTAAACCGAATAGAGCGGAGACGGGATACGGTTATATAAAATTAGCGGATAATATAAAAGATAACGAATATAATGTGGAAAGGTTTGTCGAAAAACCGAATCTTGAAAATGCAAAAAAGTTTTTGGAAGACGGCAATTATTTATGGAATAGTGGAATGTTTATTTGGGATATAGACAGCGTATTAAATGCAGTTCAATCTCTTATGACGGATACCTATAATAAAGTAGTGGAATCTTTTAACAATATGAATAATTTTGAAAAAGCCAAAGAAATATTTTCAAAAATAGAAAAAATCTCTTTCGACTTTGGAATTATGGAAAAATTAAAAGAGATTATATGCATAAAGGCGGATTTTTTTTGGGACGATTTGGGAGCTTTTTCGGCGCTTGGAAGAATATATAAAAAAGATTGCGACAATAATGTTGTAATAGGAAACGCTTATATTAAAGAATCCAAAAACAATATAATAATAAACGATGACGGCGATTTTATAACGGTAAACGGAATAAACGATTTAACTATAGTAAAATCGAACGGAGCGCTTTTAATATACGCCGATAATCAGGATTCAAAAATAAAGGAAATATTAAAAGACATAAGAGAGAAAGAAGAATTAAAAGACAATATAAAATATTTATAATTATTTATTTTTCGTTTGTTATTTTTCTTTTTCTTTTAAAACGGTTTCATTATAAATTTTTTCTTTCGCCTCTTTAATTTTTTCAAATTTATTTTTTTCTTCTTTAACTTTTTGATTATTTTCAATTAATCTTCCGTTTATTAAAACATTTTTTAATTCTATTTTATCGTTGTCTATTATCTCTGCGGGTAGGAAATTGCCTTTAAACTCTGCGTTTTCAAATTTCATTTTCTTAAAAAATACGGCATTTCTAAAATCGGCATCTTTTTCAACAATTATATTTTCAAAAGTAAAATCGTCTCTAAAAATAGCGTTAAGAAAAATTAAATTGTCTTTAAAATGTATATGATTAAATTTTGCATTTCTGTTTATATAGGAATTTGAAAAATCCGCTTTGCAATTAATTTTGGAATTTTCGATAGTAAGCGAATCGAAGTTGCATAAAGATAATTTTAAATCCATAGATATATTTGAATTTTTTATTATTATTTCATGGCGAATATCGGACAATGTTATAAATAATCCCGAATCAAAATCGGCGTCCGTAAAATCGAAAGAAGCTTTTAAATCTCTGTTTTTTATTTGAAAAGGTCCCGCAAAATAGGAATTCCTAAATATTAATTTTGCGTCATTTTCTATTTTTAATTCATCAAAACTAAATCCATCGTAGCTAATCATATAAGAGAAATCGTATAATCCTCTATAAATATCGTCTCTTATAATTTTTCTAAAAATATTCGAAGGTTTATTTTGGCTGTTATGATGAACGATGCAAAGTCCGTCTTTATATTCTTCTCTGTCGCAATTTTTAGTATTGGATATTTTTTGTTTGCAAATTATAGGCATAATTAAAACATAAAGCTTAATCCAAAATCATGCGAAATATTATTCTTATTGAAATTATCGAAAACTATCGCATAATCCAATCTGAATAAATCGACATATAAGGATAAGCCCAAAGAAACTCCTTTATTTCCTATTCCGAGTCTTCCTAAAATTCCGCTCGGCAATTTGGTTAAATGTCTTTTTTGCATAGCGTTCGGTTCGTCAAGCACGCTTTCGGGCAAATCGTCATAATCTACATTGGAATTAAACAAACCTAATTTATTAAAATCGATTATCATAGCCTCGAGTCCAAGCGATATTCTATGACTCACTGACGGAACGGATATATTATATTCCAAAGAAACGGCAAAACTAGAATCTTCTTTAGCGTATGCAATCGAAGTTATTATATCGGTATCTATTGCGGCAAATACTTTGTCGTAAAAACCAAAATTTTTTATCCCGATTCCTATTTTTAGAGCGGGATTAAATATGGATTGCATATAGGATAAATCTAAAAATCCTCCGAATATATTTTTGTCAAAATTATTATTCAAATTATTATCGTTTAAATTATTTATAAGAACTTTAACATTCGCTCCTAAATAAGCGTTTTCATTTATCATATAAGCGGCGCCTATATTTATCAAATAATTTCCGTTAAATATATTTTTTCCTTTTTCTCCAAAATTTCCGTAAGTTTGTATTTTATTAATTTCAACTGCCAAACCTATGCCTACAGAGTAAACATTGTCCGTATGAGAATAGGAAGCGTTGAATAAATATTCGTTTTGAAAATTCGGAGTTAAGCTATAATTTAAGTTAATCGAATCTCTTATTAAATTCATTAAAGAAGCCGAATTGACAAATAAAGCCGAAGAATCTTTTGAAATTAAAAAAGCCGAATTCATAAGTCCTCTATCTCTTGCGCTAGATAAATATAAAATTGGCAGAGAATGTTTAGAAGAAATATCGGCAGAAAACAATACGGAAGAAAAAACCGAGAATAAAAAAATTATAAAAATAAAAACTTTTTTAAATAATGCAATCATAAAATACTCTGACAAATATTATTTTAATTATATCATATATACGAAATATGTTAATATTATCTGTTTGTTAAAACGATACTGTAGACGCATAGAGTGAAACGAGTAATCCATTTTTTAAAATTAAACACTTGACAAAAAATTAAAAAACTATATAATAAAATCAATATTTAATAAAAAACAATACACCTAAAAGAAAATTTTCGGCTTTAAGCGGTTAACGAGGTAAATTCTTAATGAGAAGAGAGCATTATATTTTAACCGATAATTATTCTAATTTACCGTTTCAAAAATACTTTTTACAGTTATCAATCTTTAATAATTTATTAAACCGCAATAATTATTTAGTTGCAAATAAAAAAAGAATAAAAGAGTTTTTTAAATGAAAACTCTAAAAACAATATTTTTAATAATAGTATTTGCCGTTATATTCGAAACATCCGCATTTTCTGAAAGCGGTTTTGAATTTATTTTAAATGTTCCTCTCGGATTGGGCATAGGTATTCCCGTTCAATCATATAGAGATTACGGTTATAAAAGCGGAGTAGGTTTTGACGGAGGAATAGCGGCGCAAATCGGGTATTTAACTCAAACATCCGATTTGCTCGGTATAAGCGTTTTTGCCGAATTGGGATATTCTCATAGTTCTTATGCCATTTCCTGCAAAAGTAGCGCTTCTTCGGAACTACTCTCTTATTCTTTCAATAATTTTCAGACAGGTTTGATTACAAAATTAAATATAGACACTTTTTCGGTAGGAATCGGATTAGGAGTTAAAATTCCAATGACGGGAAAATTAATTAAAAAATATAAAAGCGGAACCATTAACGATACGACAGAAAAAAAACTTAAAAGAAACGATATAAATGATATTCTCTCTCCTTCCGTTATCGCTTATGTTAAAGCGACTTTCGATTATTCCGTTTTCTTTACTGAAAAATTGGCGATGAATGTCGGATTATATTTTGGATACGATATGCCTATTTATGCAAAAAACGAAAATTTAAGCTCTTCGCATTTTTTGGTTATGAGAATGAAACTGCCCGTTCGGATTATTATACATGATTTTCATTTGGGTTTGCAATTGGGATTTAGATTTTCAAATGTGAAACATAAAAGCGTTTTAAATTAAAAAGACTATATAAAATTTAATTTACTAAAATTATCTTCCTTTGGTTTTGGAAACTACATTTAAATATATTTTTGATATCTGAATTTCGCTTTTTAATTTCAATTTATTTTTTAATTTAAAAACAAATTCGGCTGTTTTGTTTCTACTGCAGGATTTAAAACCGTCTCCGCTGAAATATTGCGCCGTAATCCATCCTTGTTTTCTTTTTGTATAAATCGCATAAAAACTGTCGACTACTTCCAAATCTTCGCTTCCCGCTTCCAAAGGACTTGCCACAATACGAAAAACCGAATTTTCCGGCGGAATAATGTAATTTTCTCCCGCTTCTATTTCGTCTTTTTGAACATTGTCATTATTTAAAAAATTATTAAAATCGTTAGGATACATCAAAATCATATTTCCGTTGTTTTGCAAGCCGAATATATATAAATATCCGTCTTTATTTGGATTAAATTTAATATTAATCGAATCTCCTTCCGTTATGTCGCCTCTATTGTTTATTGCGTTCGTCCGATTATCCGAAGATATTCTTTCTATTACAAAATTCAAATCGATATCGTTTTCTATTTCCTCGAAAGAATCGAATACCATTTTTGCAAAATATGTTTCCAAATATTCGGATATTCTCTGAACGGCGTATGAGGCTTCGTTAGAAGAAATTGATTTATATTCTTTTAAAATATTATTGTTTTCAATATCTACAACATTGAAATTATATTCGTATTCGTATCTTACTTCTTGCATATTATTCATATTTTCGTTGTTTTCATTATTTTCATTGATGCTTTCCGCTATTAAATCTTCTAGATTTTTGGTTTCATTAGTCGAAGTTAAACTATTTGTCAAACTCGTATCGTTTGTTATTATTTCGTTCGTTAAAAAATTATTCGTTAAAATATCGTTGGTAAAATTGCCATTTGTTAGAACGCTGTTTGAAATTGCATTGTTTATATTTTTATAATTATCGGACTTAAGATAAAATTTTGGATTGTTGCTGAAAGTGTTGGTTTGCTTGTTGGTTTCTATTTCGTTCGTTATTAATATTTTTTCGCTGTCGATTAATATTGCGATTCTGACATTTAAATTGGATGCGACAGTTAAACCTTCTTCCATATTTAATTCGTTTGTTCCGAATAATCTTTTTTTCGTTCTGTCTACCGTTATCGTATATTTTTGTTTTAAGTAATGATATCTGTTTATAATTCTTACCGTTTCTTTTCTTAAAGGTTTGTTTATTTTAAAATGATTATCCAAATCTATAGTCGCCACTTTTAATTTTTTCAATTTAAATTTTTTCGTTTTAACTTCTTCGGCGGGATAAAGAGATAAAGATAATAAGACGATTAAGATTATATGTTTTAAAATATTAGAAACCTTCAAAATATCTCCTAATATTCAAGTTTTGGTTTTGTAGAATTTTTTTCCAAATCAATATTGTCGAGTATATCCATTATTCTCGATAAATCGTCTCCGCTGTAATATTCTATGACGATTTTTCCTTCTTTTCCGTTTTTATCAACCACATTAACTTTAGTAGAAAATATTTTTTCCAAATAGTTCTCAAGTTTTTTTATATTCGGGTCTTTTTTTTTCTCTTCTTTATTTTTGGAATCCTTTGATTCTTTTTTTTCTTTTACTATTCTCTCGCATTCTCTAACGGAATAATTTTTTTCCACTATTATTTTTGCAAAATTTTCTCTCTCTTTTTCGCCTTGCAAAGACAAAATAGCTCGCGCATGTCCTTCGGTAATTTTTCCTTCCAAAATCAGATTCTGTATATTTTCGCTTAAATCGAGTATTCTCATCGAATTGGAAACGGCGCTTCTGCTTTTTCCCACTCTGTTTGCCAATTCTTCCTGTTTAATGTTAAGGTCGTATATTAATTTTTTATAACTTTTGGCTATTTCTATAGGATTTAAATCCGTTCTTTGTATATTTTCAACTAAAGTAAGTTCTAGCATTTTTGAATCGGCGATATTTTTCAATACCAAAGCGGGAACTTTATCCCTTTCCAAAAATTTAAATGCTCTGAATCTTCTCTCGCCCGAAATTATTTGATATTTTCCGTCTTTTTCCCTCAAAGTTATGGGATTTATTAGTCCGTTTTCTTTTATGGATTCGGCAAGTCCTTTAATTTCCTCTTCGTTAAAAACTTTTCTCGGTTGGTCGGGATTCATTTCTATAAGTTTAATGTCTATTTCCAATACTCCGTTTTTTTCGGCTTCTTCAACGGCTTTTTTTATATCTTTATCTCCCGATTTTATAAGGGCGTTCATACCCTGTCCGCCGAGTCCTCCTTTTCTGCTCATAAAATAATTCTCCGAAATTAATTTTTATATTTTAGATTTTTCTATAAACTCTCTTGCAAATTCTTTATAACTTCTTGCGCCTATGCATTCTTTATCGTAATCTCCTATAGCCTTTCCGTAAGACGGCGCTTCGCTTAAACGCACATTTCTTGGAATCATCGTTTTATAAGTTTTATCTTTAAAAAAATTAACTACCTCTCTAACCACATCGGAACTCAATTTTGTTCTTCCGTCATACATAGTCAAAATTACTCCTTCTATATTCAATCTTGGATTTAGATTTTCTTTTACAAGCGATATCGTATTATTAAGTTCGGCTACACCGTCCAAAGCGTAGAATTCGCATTGTATCGGAATAAGAACCGAATCCGCCGCAGTTAAAGCGTTTAATGTAAGTATTCCCAAAGTTGGAGGACAATCTATCAAAATATATTCGTAATCGTCTTTTATGGATTCTATGGCTTTTTTCAATTTAAACTCTCTTCCGATTTCGCTTACAAGTTCTATTTGAGCACCAACCAAATCTGAATCGGACGGGATAATATATAAATTTTCTTGATAGGTTTTCATTATAACTTCGTCTACTTTAGCCTCGCCGATAAGCAAATCGTATATTCCTCTATCCATCTCCTCTCTTGAAATTCCTATACCAAGACATGCATTGGCTTGAGGGTCTATATCTATTAAAAGAGTTTTATATCCCATATTCGCTATAGACGCACTTAAATTAACGGCTGTTGTGGTTTTTCCGACACCGCCTTTTTGATTTACTATAGCTACAATTTTAGACATAAATCATCCTTCAATAATAAATAATACAACAATAAATATAATAATAAACAATAATTAAAAAGTAAATAAAGCAATAATAATTAACCCTGAAATTATTTTATTATATCAAAAATTCGCATTTTATCAAGTTTATAAATTCAATTTAAAAGTTATTAATTATATATTGAATGAATTTTTATAGATTAATAATTTTATGCAGGTTTATATAAATCTAATTACAATTCTTTTTTAAAATTGCAAAATTATTGCATCCTATCTGAAAATATTTATGTTTTTCAATTATAAAATTGGATATTTTAGCCGCTTCCAATATGTCTTTTTTATTATAATATTTTTTATGGTCTTCTATTTCAATTCTATCAATAATATGCATTCTATAAGCCATAAATTCCAATATCGGTTTAGCTATTTTTGAAGGAACGGTAATTATTAATCTGCCGTCTTTTTTCAAAACTCTTCGTATTTCTTTTAAAATATCTTCGGGATAATTTAAATGTTCCAATACTGCCAACATTGTAACTACATCAAAACTTTCATCTTCAAATGGAAGTTCTTTATCCAATACTGCTTC
>CAZRYV010000030.1:0-15780 GCA_964604385.1 uncultured Brachyspira sp. | reverse complement strand
CAAAAGCTATATTCTACGGCATGTATTTTGGATAAAAAGGATGTAGATAGAAACAGTAAATATAGATTTGAAATACATATATGTTTTTTAGATAAAAATAATGAGCCTATGCTTAAAGGAAACGCTAAACATTGGATAATCTATACCAATAAATTAGATAGAGATTTGTCAAATCAATTTGGCAATAAAGACATGATAATATTAAAGTAAATTAAATAAAGGAGTTAAATTATGTCATTTTTTATAGAATTATTAAGAAAGATATGGAATGTAATAAAAAAATTCTTTGTAAAAGTCGTTAATTTTGCAAAACATATTAAAAATTTTTTCAAAAATACACTAAGATTAAATAAACTAAATAAAGATAAAAATACTATAGCTGTTGCTATTAAAGAAAATTTAGAAAACGGAGAATACAATATCGTAACTTGTTTATATGATAAAGAAAAGGAGGATATAACAGATTTGCAAACTGACGCTATGGGAATAGAAGCTGAAGAATTAGATGAAGAAACCAAACAAAATTTTGGCAATAAAGATATGATAATTTTAAATTAATTTATGGAGGATAAAATGAAAGAGTTATTATTAGGAATATTAGGATTTGTTGTAGTAGGAATAGGGATAATTACAGCATTTGCTAAAAAATCATATGAAACAAAAGAAGTTGAAATACTAAAAATGGAAGAGGTCATTATATTTTTTAAGAAAAAAGAAGTATTTGATAAATTAGTATCAAACAATAATTTTATGGCAGTCGCTATAAAAGAAAATAAAAATGGATACTACCAAATTATTTGCACGATATATGATAAAAGTAAAGAAAAAGTTTTAAATATTGATAATTGCACCTTAATGTTTAAAGCTAAAAATATTGATAATGATTTAAAAAATGCATTTGGTAATAAAGATATGATAGTTTTAAATTGATTAATAATATTTTATATTAAATATCTCGCTATACTACTTGCGATATATTTCGCATCTGCTTCGTTTAGCGAGCTGTATAAAGGCAGTGAAATTTCATTCTTATAGAGATTATAAGCGTTGGAATAATCTTTAATATTATATCCCAAATCTATATACGCTTTTTGAAACGGCAGTGGAAGATAATGAACATTTAATATTATGCCAAGCTCAAACATTTTTTCTATAAGTAAATCTCTATCTTTTTCCTCAAAATCTTTTATGCGAATCAAATATAAATGATAAGAAGATTCGCTGTAATCGTTTTTTAATTTAGGGAGAATTATTTTATCGTTTTTGCTCAATATATCATCGTATATTTTTGCAATTTTTTTTCTGTTTGCAAGCATTTTATCATATCTTCTTAACTGCGACAAACCTATAGCCGCATGCAAATCGCTCAAATTACATTTATAACCTATGCATTCTATATCGTATTTCCATGAACTTTTGCCGCCTTTATCTTTATCGAAAGCGCTTTTACTTTGTCCGTTCAACGCCCAAATTGAAAGCTCTTTATATATATCGTCCGCTTTAATATTTCCTATATCGTTAAATGCCAAAGCTCCGCCTTCTGCAGTCGTAATATTTTTCACGGCATGAAACGAAAACGAAGTAAAATCCGCCTGACTTCCTGCTTTTTTGCCTTTATAAATCGCTCCTATAGAATGAGCCGAGTCGGATAAAAATAAAATTCTTTTTAATTCTCTTTGATATTTATTATCGGAAGGTTTAAATAACGATTTTTTATTTTCAAGAATATTTATAATCGCATCATAATCGCATGGAAAACCGCCGACATCCACCGATATAATCGCTTTAGTTTTTTCGTTTATGGCTTTTTCCAATTTTTCTATATCGATATTAAAATCGTTATTTTTATCGGATGCGTCTAAAAAAACGACTTTTGCTCCAAGATGAACGGCTACATTGGAAGTCGAAGCGTAAGTATAAGCGGGAACTATTACCTCGTCTCCTTTACCAATACCGAATATTTTTAACGCCAATTCCATAGAAGAAGTTGCGCTTGAAAGTAATTTTATTCTCCTAACATTAATATATTTTGATAATTCTTCTTCAAATTCTCTATTAACCGCTCCGCTCGTTATCCATCCAGATTTCAATACTTTTACCACAGCGTCTATTTCGTTAACTGTTATATCGGGAGGCGAAAAAGGAATAATTTTTTTCATTAATATTTTCTCAAATTACTTTTATTTATATTGTCTTTTATTGTCTTTAATATTATTATCTTTTATACTTTTTCTATTATATTTTATCTGCGACTATTTTTTCTATAAGATTAACGACATTATCTATACCTAAAAAATCGCTGTTAAAACATGCATGATAATTTCTAGCGTCTCCCCAAACTTTTCCCGTATAATAATTATAATGCTTTTCTCTTAATTTATCTCTTTCTTTAAGAATTTTTTCTATATTTTCGCTATCTAATTTATACTCTTCCACCGCTCTTTTTATTTTGCTTTTTATATCCGAAAATACAAAAATATTTATACAATCGTCAAATTTTTCCAATACATGATTTGCGCATCTTCCCACTATTACGCAAGAATGTTTTGAAGCTACCTCTTTAATCACATTACTTTGAGCAAAAAACATAGTGTATTGTAAAGATTCTCCGTTTCCAAAAACCATATTTCCCGCATAAGAACCCGAAACTGCAAAATTAAACAGCGGAGTTCCCGTCAATTTTTGCTCGTTTTCTTTTATATAATCGGGAGAAAATCCTGTTTTTTCCGAAGCCATTTCTATTATAGCTTTATCATAAAACGGTATATTAAGTTTATTTGCAACGGTTTCGCCGATATATCTTCCGCCGCTTCCGAATTCTCTGCTTATGGTTATAACAATTTTTTTATCCATGAATCCTCCAATATTAAACATTATATTTTAAATATATTTTAAAATTTTAAAGATAAAGAATAAATTTTTTCTTAAAATAAAATTAATAATTTTTTAATCTTTTATTAACTTTTTTATTTACAAAAATTATATTTATAATATTCTATTTGTCAAGGCGTTAAAATATAAAAATAATAATAAAATAAAAAATAATATTAACATTTATATTGACTTAATATTTTTTTATAGTATAATAATTCATACTAGCATAATATGTATTTTAAGGAGACAAATTCATGACAGAATTAACCGATAAACAAAAAGATATACTTAATTTTTTAAGGAAATTTACAAACGAAAACGGCTATCCGCCAACCGTAAAAGAAATGATGGCGAAATTCAATTTTGCATCTCCGACTGCGGTGACGACTCATTTAATAGCGTTGGAAAAAAAAGGATATGTTAAGAAAGTCGGAAACAGAGCGAGAGGAAGCGTTCCCGTAAAAAGAAACAAAGATTACGATATGGTAAATATTCCTCTATTGTCCAACGAAGTAAAAGCGGGTTTATTAATGGATGTTGCAGAAGAAATAGTCGAAGACACTTTCGCTTTGCCAAAATCTATAGCTCAAGACGAAGGAAATTTTCTTATAAAAGTAGTCGGAGATTCTATGATAGACGCTCATATAAAAGAAGGCGATATGGTTTTAGTTAATCCAAAAAATATAGAACCGAATAACGGAGACATAGTCGTAGCTAAAATAGACAATAACGGAAACGAAGAGATAACAATTAAAAGATTCTTTAGAGAAAACGATTATATAAAACTCGTTTCGGAAAATAAAGATTATCCGCCTATACAACAGGAAAAAATATCCATAGTCGGCAAAGTTGTAGGATTAATAAGATTAAATGTATAATTTTGGTTAAAATTTTTTTTATAATTTATAACTATTTTTTAATAATAATTTTTAATAATCTTAAAAAAACCTTAATAAATAGAATTAGTCCTACTCTCTTGTAAATCGGTGATAGTTTTATTAAGGTCGTATTCTCTTCTTGGCAATCCTCCGCCCGGAAAGTCGGTTAGAGTAAATTCAATCCAAAACTCTTTGCTCCAATAAGAACCTTTTACCGAGCCGCTCGTAATATCCGAAGGCAGAGTCGAAGGACGAATCGAAAAAGTCGCAAGAAATTCCCATCCGTCTACATCATGCCATATAGTCGCTTCTATGGATTCCAATTTAAATAAACTGTCCATTCTCTTTTTTGAATTTTTAAAATTAAAAGAATCTATAATATCCCAAAAAGGATTAACCCAAGTTTCGTTTTCTTTTTGAGCGTAGGATTTTATATATCTATAAGCTCTGTTATTTGCGCTTGTGGTTGCAAATCTAACTCTCCATTGTTCCAATATTTGAAATTCTATGCCGAATATAAACGAAGCGGAATTATATCTATAATTGATAAAATCATGGCTATACGAAATATCAAAAAATATATCGAAAGAATTCACATAATCGTCAAAGAAAGGTCTCTTATTATGTCGCAATAATATTAAGTCGGTAATCCTCCCTATCGGTATCGGTATATGTATAAGGGCGCTTAAATTGTTTGCGGTTAAATTTGTTCCTAATAAATTTTTTCCTATATTGTAAGAAATATAAGATTGGTCATAATATAGTCTCGTAGAACCTCCGACTTCGGTAGTTAAAAATTTATTTGTGGAAAAAGTTATTTTATAGCTTTTAGTTTCCAAATTATAATAAGGCTTCATATCGTATCCCGTTCTTACATAACCTTGAACATCCAAATTCAAATTAGGAATAAAAAATAAACTGTATCCCGTTCCTCCTATAGATAATCTAGAATTAATATCATGAGAATTAAATTCGCCGTTTGGACCTGCGTTCGTATTGTCGGCAACCGCGGCTTTTTTGAATTGATAACCCAAACTATAAGAACTATCCCAAGTAATGGTAGGAGTAAAATAATTATCCCATTGATAAGGTATTACACTATGAGGCAAAAATATATATAAATTCAAAGTAGTTCCCAAACCCAAATAAGTGTTGTTTTTATCGTAAATTAAATCTTCCGCTTTCGGGTTAATGCTCTTCTGATAATTATAATCCAATCTTGCATTCGGCGTAAATCTTACAAATTCGTTGGTAAAGCTTCTCGATAAATTTCCATATAAATTTAAATTATCCCTTTCCGCTATCTTTTCGTTCAACTTGTCGTTAAGGTCGGGATTATCGTAAAAATATATACCTTCGGAAGTTTTATAATTTTTCGTATGCATATAACTTCCGCCTATCGAATAATTGATATTTAAATTTTGAAAATAATAAGAAGTCTCGTCTCCCCATACAGAACTATAACTCGCCTCTAAAGAAGGAAGCACCAATCTGCTCGGCTTAGGCATATAATAATCGAAATTGGTATTATGGTCTACCGAAAGATTTCTAACCGCCGCCAAATCCCA
This sequence comes from uncultured Brachyspira sp., assembly GCA_964604385.1. GTDB lineage: Bacteria > Spirochaetota > Brachyspiria > Brachyspirales > Brachyspiraceae > Brachyspira. The sequence goes on along the minus strand of CAZRYV010000030.1, from coordinate 10,460 downwards.
TTGCGCTCCCGCTCTAAGATTGACTCCGTAAATATAATTATTAAAATAAATGGAATTTTCTATCGAACTTTCGGGATAAGCGTCTCCTATTTCATCCAAATCGCCCGTTAGCGAAGTGAAAAATGACACCAAATCTAAAGCTACCCTCTGATTATAGAAATCCGACTTAAAATACAAATCGCTATTTAAATTTAATTTTCCCGTAACATAACTATTTATATTGGCGTTATTATATAATTGTATCGTATGGTCGTATTCAAATTTATATCTTGGAACAAATTTGCCCGCTTTACCGCCGGAAAAATAGTTAACATATCTTGTGCCGTATCCAACACTTGAAGATATATAAGAATCAAGCAAATAATACTGCCTTCCCAAAGCGAACATTGCATCCAAAGATAAATCATGATAATCGCTCGTATATCTTATTTCGTCTCCCAAAAGAAAACCCAATTTTTGATAGGCGTCGAATCTTATTCTATGTTGCATTCCGAATATATCGAAGGTTTTGCTATTTTGCATATACACGCCTTCTCTTAAAGTTTGTCCAAAAGTAGATATTATTCCCGTTCCCATATAATTTTGAATAAACAAAGGAAAATAAAATACAGGCTGTCTTCCCACTCTATATACGCTGTTAAATACCATGAATTTTTTAGTATCCCATAAATATACTTTACTCGCCAAAAAATCATGCGCTACGGGAGTTAATCTTGAAAAACTCACTCGGCTGTCTTCTGCAAAAAAATTCTCATCGTTAAACTTTATAATCTCTCCTTCTACACTGAAAGACTGATATTTTGTTCCGCCTCCAAATAAAACTCCCTTTCTACTTTCCCTATTTAACATAAACCATTCGCCTTTAAGGTCGTTTTCGGAAGATTGAACTCTTAAATTTCCTTCGGCAAATACTTCTCCCGTTTTCAAACTATAAACTACTCTGTCTGACGATAACAAATTATTGTATAATTCGAGAGTGACATTTCCGTATAAAAGTATTATCTCTTCATCCGCTTCTTTAATTGCGTATCTTTCCACATAATCGGCACTTTTTAATTCCACTCTTCCGCCTCCTCTACCGATAGTGGTTCGGGCTACATTTCTTATATTTTCTTCTCCCGTTATTCTTTCCACCTGAACATTAACTTGTCTTTTTATTATTCTCGCTCTTAAATCGGCTTCAGTATCGTAAGGATATATTTCTATTCTATTAACTCTAGCGTATTCCAATAATATATTATACGGAGTGAAGTTGACTATATTAATAAAAGAAACGGGATTTTTCATAGCATCGAATCTATTTACCGATAACAAAGCAGTCGAGTTTCTTTTTTCTTCCGAATTATCTGCAGAATTATTTGCGGAATCGTTTTGCAAATTATTATTTTGCGCATATAAACTGACATTAAAAATTAATGCAAATAACATCAAAATTAAGACGCGCATATATCCTCTTAATAATCGCTAATTCTGAGAAAATTTTATTTTAAAGAAATTGCGTTTTCCAACCTTTAATACGCCTTCTTTTAATATATTAAAATTCATATCCGTAATTTTTTCGCTATCCAACGATACGCTTCCTTGAGAAATTAATCTTTTTAAATTAGATTTACTTTCGGATTTCATGCATACCGACAATACGCTTATTATATTATTGTCTTTTTTATCTATAATAATTTCTTCAATATCGTCCGGCAAACCTTTGGAGCTGAATATTCTTTTAAACTCTTCTTCGGTCGCTTCGGCTTCTTTTTCGCTATGATATAATTTAACGATTTCTTTAGCCAATATCGATTTTATATTTCTTGGATTCTCGCCTTTTTTCATAGAATCTGCATAATTTTTTATACTTTCCATAGGAATATCGGTTACAAGTTCCATATATTTTGTGATTAAATTATCGGGAATGCTCATCGCCTTTCCAAACATATCTTTAGGGCTGTCATATATTCCAATATAATTTCCCAAAGATTTGCTCATTTTATTTACTCCGTCCAAACCTTCCAATAACGGAACTGTGATAACGGCTTGAGGCGAAAGTCCGTATTCTTTCATTAAAGCTCTTCCGACTAGCAGATTAAATTTTTGGTCTGTTCCTCCAAGTTCTATATCGCATTCCAAAAAAACCGAATCGTAGCCTTGAGCTAAAGGATATAAGAATTCCATCATACTTATAGCCTGCCCATTTTTATATCTGTTTGAAAAATCGTCTCTCTCTATCATTTGCGCCACCGTATATCTTGAAGTTAATCCTAAAACATCGGCAAAACTCATTTTTTCAAGCCATCTCGAATTAAAATCGATTATAGTTTTGTCGGGGTCAAGAATTTTAAATACTTGCTGTTTATAAGTTTCGGCATTTTTTAAAACATCTTCCGAAGTTAATCTTGGACGAGTTTTCGTTTTTCCCGAAGGGTCGCCTATTCTTCCCGTAAAATCTCCTATCAAAAAAATTACTTTATGTCCTAATATTTGAAAATGTCTCATTTTTTTTAACAAAACCGTATGCCCCAAATGTATGTCAGGAGCGGTAGGGTCGAATCCCGCTTTCACGGTTAATTGTTTTCCGTTTTTTAATTTTTCTTTTATTTCTTCGAGTCCTATTACTTCGTTTATTCCGCGAGTAATTAATTCTATCGATTCTTCTACGCTAATTTTTTTATTTTCCATAAAACTTTCCATAATTAAACGCCCTTTATTAAATAATTTGAACATTAAAAATAATTTAGAATATATTTATACAATAATAATGTAAATTTTAATTAAAGTCAAATAATCGTTTTATATTAGACAGTTTAGAAATAAAAACGAATTTTTTATTAATTTCTACTTGCAGAAATAATTATATATGATAAACTATAAAATCATTAAATTGTTTTTTACTTTATTTTTTATTTTTAAGGAGAAAAATCTATGTATTTAAAAAATTTTAAAATATTATTAATAAGTTCGGCTGCAATCTTATTAATATCATGTTCGAATAATAAGGGAAATTCGACAGCCTCTTTGGACTCAATCAATTATCTATCGGGAGGAGACGGAGATTGGGTTGTAAAAATAGACGACCTTACGATAAACCAAATTAATTTTGAAAAAGATTTAACCGCTTCTATGCAATATCAAGGAGCAAACGAAGAGCAAATATCTTTGGCAAAAAACGATAACGCCACCAAACAATATTATTCGGAAGTTTTGATAAGAGATGTTCTTCTTTTAAAGAAAGCCGAAGAGGATAAATTTTTTGAAACGGAAGAAGCAAAATCTATAATCAACGCCGCCGTTAGAACTCTTAAAGCGCAATATTACTTGCAAAAACTTGTATTGGAAGCGAGTAAAAATATACCCGACCCTACTCCCGAACAAGCGAGAGCGTTTTTTGAACAAGCTAAAGAGCAGTTGTCTCAAATGTATGGAATAACGAATTATAATACTCAAACTATGCCTACGATTAATCAATTATATAAAGTGGCTTACTCAGAGCAGTTGGTTCAAAGAGATATAACCGATTTAAAAGACAAAGCCATTATAGAAAGAAATAATTCCGTATTGGGCGAAGCGAGTATACTGTCTCCTTTACAACAGCAAGGAGTTCAAACTAATTTGCTTCCTAGAGGAAATTAAAATTAAATGGGAAAGGATTAATGCCTAAAAATAGCGAGAAAAAAGATATTAAAGACATTATAGAAGACGCTAATGAAAAAAAGCAGTCTAAAAAAAATAAAAAAACCGAGCAGGAAAATGCTATAGCGGATAATAAACCCAAAATTATTATAAAATCAAAAGCAAGCATAAGTGGAAACTCAAACAATAACGAAGATACGCAGGCTACGGCGGTAAAAAAGAAAATTAAAAAAGTTATAAAGAAAAAAATTATAATAAAAACTGAAAAAGTTGAAGATAATAAAACCGAAACTCCAAAAACTAATTCTAAAGAAAGTCCCAAAGAAAACTTTAGAGAAAGATTTAGAGAAAAAAATCATTCGTATAAAGAATACAATAATCATAAAGAGTATAATAAAGAAAACAGGCAAAAAACCGCATCCGTTGAAGAAAACAAACATTTTAGACAAACGGGCAAATCTCCTTTTAAAGAATCGAAAGAAACTACTACAATTTCTGAAGAATCTTCATATTCCAAAAGCGGAGGAAGAGCGGATTCCAACAGAAGAGATTCTAAAAAAAGAGATTACGATAAAAAGAACTCGATAAAAGACTCTAAAGCAGAAGCCGCATTAAAACAGGAAAATAAAATATTCAATAAAATGCAGGCTAAAAAACTTCAGCAGGAACAGAGACTTGCGAGCGTTGAAAAAGAAATCAATATAATGGAAACCATAACCGTAGGCGATTTGGCAAAAAAAATGAATTTAAGAGCTTCCGATATTATATCAAAACTTATGGCTATGGGAACTATGGCGAGAGTAAACGATATAATCGACTCGGACACGGCTACCATCATAGCGGACGATTTTGGTTGTAAAGTCAATGTTATATCTCTGCAAGAAGAAGCTACTATAGAAATAAAAGAAGATAGAGAAGAGGATTTAAAACCTCGACCTCCGGTGGTTACTATAATGGGACATGTAGACCATGGAAAAACCTCTCTTTTGGATGCTATAAGACACAGCAATATAACGGCTAAAGAGAGCGGAGGAATTACACAAAATATAGGAGCGTATAAAGTAAAAATACAAAGCGGAGAGATTGCGTTTATAGACACTCCGGGACATGCCGCTTTTACTATGATGCGAGCGAGAGGAGCTAAAAGCACAGATATAGTAATATTGGTTGTAGCTTCGGATGACGGAGTTATGCCTCAAACTTTGGAAGCGTTAAACCATGCCAAAGAAGCCAATGTTCCAATTATAGTCGCTGTTAATAAAATGGATTTGCCAAATGCAAGTATGGATAAAGTTAAAGCGTCTCTATCGGAATACGGACTCACTCCAGAAGAATGGGGAGGCGACACTCAATATATAGGAGTAAGCGCATTGCATAAAACAGGCATAAACGAATTATTGGAAGCGATTATACTGCAAGCTGAAATGCTCGAATTAAAAGCAAATCCTAATAGAGAGGCGATAGGAATAGTTTTGGAAGCGTCTTTAGACCAAGGGCGAGGACCCGTTGGGACGGTTTTAGTTCAAAACGGAACTTTGAAAATCGGAGATTATTTCGTTTGCGGACTCTCGGTAGGAAAAGTTAGGGCGATGGTTAATGACTTAGGCAAAAGAGTAGACGAAGCTTTACCTTCCACTCCCGTAGAAGTTTTGGGATTTGAAAAAACTCCCGAAGCGGGCGAATCTTTTAATGTTATGCTCGATGAAAAAGAAGCGAAAGCGATAGCCGATAAGAGAGTTCAATTAAAACAACAGGAAGCTTTGAAAGCTAATGTTAAAGTTACTTTGGAAAATCTATACGAAAAAATTGCATCCGAATCGATGAAAGAATTTAAAGTTATAATTAAAGCGGATGTTCAAGGCAGCGCTGAAGCTTTAAAAGACGCTTTAAATAAAATACAGAGCGATAAAATTCGTTTCGTTTCAATATACAGCGCATCCGGAGCGGTAACGGAAAGTGATGTTAATTTGGCGCATGCTTCAAATGCCATAATAATAGCATATAGAGTTCGTCCTTCGGCAAAGGCTAAAGAATTATCCGAAAAACTTTCCATACCGATTGAAAGATACGACATTATATACGAAGCGATAGAATCAATTCAAAACGCCATGAAAGGCTCTCTCGAAAGAATCAAAAAAGAAGTCGACATAGGAACGGTGGAAGTAAGAGATGTGTTTCATATTCCTAAAGTTGGAACTATTGCGGGCTGTTATGTCACTTCGGGCAAAATAGAAAGAAATGCGGGCGTTAGAATAGTGCGAGACAATGTGCTGATATATGCGAGCAAAATTTCAAGTTTAAGAAGAATCAAAGACGATGTCAAAGAAGTAGCTTCGGGATACGAATGCGGCGCTTCAATAGAAAATTTCAACGATATAAAAAAAGGCGACATTTTGGAAATCTTCAAAATAGAAGAGATAGCTCAAGAATTATAATCAATATTTATTATGGGAAGCGGAATAATTAAAAGTTCGTTTTATAGGAAGTATAAGTTTTGAATGAGTTTTATTATTTTCACCGTAAATTTTTAAATGTTCTTTCGGATTCAAATTATTATTATATAATCTTAAATCGCATAAAGCCAAGCCGAATCCCGCACTCTCCGAGTTATCCAACTGTTCCATAAAAAAATTTTCAGTCATTTGTTTATCGTAATATTCTTTAAATGTTAATCTTTTAGAATCTATTCTAGTTTTATTTATCATTATTAAAGGAGAATCGTTTATAACCGTAAATTCTATATTATTTTTTTTAATTTCTATAATCAATTTTATTATAAATTTTTTTTTGGTATTTTCTCTGAAAGACAATAATTCCTTATATTTGTCGTCTTGTAAAATTTTCTCATTATGATTTTCGTCCAAATCGTTAATTAAACTTTTCTCTAACAGCATCAAACTCTTTAATTTTTCCTTATTTTCCTCTTCTTTGAATATGTCGGAATATTGAGCCATTATTTCGCTTTCGTTAAAATATTCGTCTGTGTCTATTTTTTGATTGTAAGAAGGATAAGAAGCCCTTAAAGATTTTATAGTGATTATATGCAAATATCTAGCCTTAATTGCATTTGATATAAGTTCCATTAATATATATATAGTATCATCGTTATATTTTTCTATATTGTGTTTTTTCAATATCTCGCTTATCAAAAATACTATTTTCCTTTTCGTAATAAAATTAAGCCAAACAATATCGAATTCCACAAATTCCTTACCGCTTTTTGAAACGACTTCTCTTATATCATCCAAATTAGTTTGGGAATCGATTTTTAGCATTTTAAAACTCTCTTTTTTATTTCGATTATATTTTTAAAATAAATAATTTACGAGTTTATAATTTCTTTTGCAACCCTTTCCAAAACATTTTTTTCTCCGAGCATATCTCGAACTCTCGTTAAATTACCGCTTGTCTCTTTATAATATTCCTTATCCGTCAAATATTTTATTATATGACTAGTTATGGCGTTTGGATTGCAGTCGCTTTGCAGTAATTCGGGCGCCGCTTCTTCGTTTAGCATAACATTAGGCATTCCTACATATTTTATATTCGTTAAAAGTTTTCCAAGAAAAAAAGTAATATAAGAAATTCTATAGCATATAACCATAGGTTTTCCGTAGCATGCCGCTATGAGACTCGCTGTTCCGCTCGACATTATCAAAGCGTCCGAATATTTGTAGACGAAATCCTTATTCTCGCCTTCCAAAAAAGTGTATGATATTCCTTTTAATAAGTCTCTATGATTATAGATTATTTTTTCTATAGTTTCTTTATACTCGGGATATGCAATCGGTATTACAAATCTAATATTTGAAGAAAGCATATCGTTTAAAATTTTCATCGATTTTATAAATACGGGAGATAATTTTTTAATTTCCTGATACCTGCTTCCGAATAATATTCCGACAGTATAATCTTTTTCCTCCATATTTAATTTTGGAATATCCAAATTATAATTTAAATCGGCGAAAGGATGACCGCTGTATATTACATTGCATCCATGATTTTTATACACTTCGTAATCAAATTTAAAAGGCGTTATTATTTTTTTAGCGGACAATAATCTTTTAGCGTTCCATTCTCCCCAAATTCCTACATGAGGCGGAAAATAATATATATATTTAATATCGTTTTTTTTGCAGTATTTAGCCAAAAGAAGATTAGCTCCCTGATTGTCAACCAAAACCATAATATCTATTTTATTTTTACTTAAATACATTTTTAATATTTTAAATGCGTCCAATTTTTTAAAAGCGAATCGAGGATTGACGCTTTCAAATATTCCCATAGTGGATAAAGTTGACATATCGGAAAGTATATTGACTCCCGAGTTTTGCATCTCGACTCCGCCGAAACCGTCCATTATAATATCGGGGGATAATTCTTTTATTTTTTTAGCAAGCAAAGCGCCTTGAATGTCTCCCGATACTTCTCCCGTAGCTATAAATATTCTCATAAATTATTATACCGTTTTTTTCGGAGTTATTCCTCTTTTTGATTTCGATATGAACTCCACGATATTTTTAGCCATTTTATTTAAAGAATTATCGTTTAAATATTTATCTAAAAATTCCTGTTTGGTTTTATTCCAGCCATACCAGATATCGTAAAACTCTTCCGCTTGAGATATTTCTTCTGAAGTAAATCCCGCCCTTTTCATACCAACAAGATTAAGTTTATATATAATAGCCTCTCCAACATGCGAAGTTAAAGCGTAAGGAAGTATATCTCTGCCTACTCCCGACATTCCGCTTATCATTGCATATTCTCCAATTGCGCAAAACTGATGTATTACGCAATTTCCCGAAATAAAAGCTCCCTTTTCTACTCTAACATGTCCCGCCACCAAAGAACCGTTGCATATAATGACTTTATCGTTTATCTCGCAGTCATGAGCGACATGTCCCGTAGCCATTATATAGCAGTTATTTTTTATGATAGTTTTGCCGTTTTCTTTTGCCGAACGATGCAGATTTGAAAACTCCCTTATTTCGTTATCATCGCCGATTTCAAGAAAACTTATTTTTTTTCTATCAAAACCTACATCTTGAGGCAAATCTCCTATAACGGCATGAGAATGAATAATATTATTTTTTCCTATGGAAGTATATTCTTTTATAACCGTATGCGCTCCGATTATAGTATTTTCTCCGATATTGACTTCTCCTTCTATCACCGCATAAGGACCTATTTTTACTCCGTTAGATATTTTTGCGCTTTCGGATATTACGGCGGTTTTGTGAATTTCTTTTTCCATTTATTTTCCTAATTCTTATTTTGTTTCTTTATATTTATCTTTTATTATTTATATTTAATATTTATCTTTATAATTATATTATTTATTTATTTTCATAGCTTCCCTATCGACTAAAAACAGTCCCAAATCTGCAGAACATGCGAGATTATCGTCAACTTTAACTTCCCCATGCGTTTTTAATAAAGTTCCGTTAAAAGCATCTACGGTAACAAACATATTCATTATATCTCCCGGAATAACGGGATTTTTGAATTTTACATTGTCTATTTTTGCAAAGAACATAAATTTATTTCCATGTTCTTCGGGTTTTAATAATTTCGTATAACAATAAATTCCCGAAACCTGCGCCAAAGCTTCAACCATAAGGACGCCCGGCATAATCGGACTTTCGGGAAAATGCCCGGTAAATTGCGGTTCGTTGAAAGTGACATTTTTTATCGCATGTATTTTTCCTTCTTCGATACTTTCGACTCTGTCAACTAATAAAAAAGGATATCTATGAGGCAATAATTCCATTATTTTGGTTATATTGATTTTTTCCATTTTTTATTTCCTTAAAATAAAATTTAAAACTAATAAGATTAAATAAAAATAAATTAAAACAAAAATTAATTTGATTATATACTATATTTATAAACTTACAAGCAAAATATTAAATATAATTTTAATCTCTGCTTTTTATTTTAGACAATAATCTTAATATTTCCAAATACAGCCACACCAAAGTAACGAGCAAACCAAAAGCGCTATACCATTCAAAATATTTCGGCATATTCATATTTGCTCCTCTTTCTATAAAATCAAAATCGAGCAGCAAATTAAACGAAGCTATAGCGACTATAACTACGCTTATAACTATTCCAATTGGACTAGAATCGGTTAAAAACGGAACGGACATTTCGAAGAAACCTAGTATAAAATTTATAAAATATACTATCGCTATGCATAAAGTTGCGCCAAATATAACGCTTCTAAATTTATCGTTTACTTTTATTATTCTAAATTTGTATAACAAAAGCATAATCAGTAAATCTACAGATGTAAAAAATACCGCTTGAGCCACTATTCCTTCATAAACGGCATTAAATATAAACGATATTCCTCCAATTGCGACTCCTTCCAAAATAGCGTAAAGAATCGAAAAAGTTTTAGCCATTTCTTTTTTGAATGTCATTATAATGCCGAGAATCAAAGCGCCTATACTCGAAACCATCACCGCAGGATATAATAATTCAATATTTCTAGCCAATACAAAATAAACGCTAACCAAAGCGGAAAGCATAAGTATTAAAGACAATATTATAGCTTTATTAATCGCTCCGTTTATAGTCATAGTCTCTTCGTTTGAATTTTGAATAGCATAATCAAAGGCTTTTTCAGATAAAGTAGGATTTGCCATTATAATCTCCTTAATTATTTAATTTTAGATATTATATATTATAAAAAATAAATATCAAATAGTTAATTTATACTTAAATGAGGTGAGTAAAATAATCGTCATTGCGAGCGTAAGCGTGGCAATCCAATTCAGAACTTCATTAAACTTTCTTAATAACAACGGGCTTTTCCCGAAGGGACACAGAGC
>CAZRYV010000029.1:0-16020 GCA_964604385.1 uncultured Brachyspira sp. | reverse complement strand
AATTTTAATAGAATTTCTTAAACGCCAATATACAAAGAAAAGCGAATATAACATTTGGAATCCAAGCTGCGATTAGAGGATTTATAGCGCCTCCGTCTCCCATAGACCTAAATATCATAAGAACCGAATAGTAGAGCAAAGCCACCACTATAACCATAACCAAACTTACAACTAATACGCTGTGAGTTGAAAATTTTGAAAATAACGAAGCGAGAAGAACGATAATAAATCCCGAAAAACAATAGGATATTCTATAATGCAAATCGGTTTCCAAAAGCGCCGTGCTCATATGAACCTCTTTGCGAAGTTTGATTAATCGCATCTCTTCCGTTAAGCTCATAGTGTCTAAAACCGGTCTTTGACTAAAATGTTCGGGACGCTCCAATACTTCTAAAGGATAATGTTCTATTTCCTCAACGGTTATCTCTTTATCTTCGCTGAATCTAGTCAATATTCCGCTTTCGGCATACCATTTTCTGTCGTTCCTGTCCCATTTTATAAAAGGAGAGGAAATTCTCATTTCTATTCCGCCCTCTTCTTTCAATTTTATAATTATAGCGTTAGTCATATATTCGCCGCCGTAAGAATAATTGTCTATAAAATAAACATATCTATTTCCGCCAAAAATACTCCAAGTTCCGCTATCGTCACTTTGTTTTCGTCCTCTTCCTATATCGTCCGCTTCGAAAGAAATTTTATTTGCCGGAGCCGCCACGAATTGCCAAAAAAGAACGAGCAATAAGCAAAGAACTATAACTATTATAAAAACGGGAGAAGAAAATTTAAATAAACTTATGCCCGAATTTTGAACTGCAAGCATCTCCTTATTTTTTACGAAAGTTCCCAAAACATAAGTCGAAGAAAACATAAGCGAAACGGGAAATATATAATAGGCGTTATGCGGTATTCTCGCTATATGATAAGTTATAAAATATTTCATATTTTCCGAGTGTTCCGTATAGTAGGATAATTTACTGCTTAAATCCGCAATAGTTACCAAAATTACGAATAAGAATAAAGAACCTATAAAAAGAGTAAGGAATTCTGACAATAAATAGAAATTTAATTTTTTCATTTTATAAATTATAAAACAAAAACAATTTTAATTCAAGTTCATTCCGTATGTTTCGTTTAAAGAATTTAATTCTTCCGATATATTCGTATGCAATTCTTTAATCTTTTCAAGCAATGCGGATGGTTTTGATTTGCTGCTTTTTCCCGAACCGAATACTTTGCTTATCTTTCTTTTAGCCTGAATCAAAGTATTAGCTTTCACAGTCGGGTCGGGAATAAATTTTGAAGAATCGAAACCGAGTAAAGCTCCCATATACAACATTCCCTCATAACCAAAATTATTGTCTATATCCGGTCCGAAAGATTTTATTTTATCGAAACTCTCTTTGCCGTTTTGCATGCATTCTATAGCCTCTGCGTATAATTCGCTCGCTTTATATTGAAAAAACGGAATTAGCCTATCATAATTTTCATCCGGCGCTACTTTTGATAAATCTTCCAAAACCCAACTTAATCTCAAGGAGCATAAAGCCTTTTTTAATGTCGGAGCGACTTCTTTATCATGATATAAATATCCGTCTAAAGCCAAAAAATAGCTCGCCGCTCCCGAATATAAATCTCTGTTTACTTCAAAATTAACATGATGACCGAAAAAATCTTCCATATATTTTTTTCTCTCTTCTTCCGTATTTAAAATATCTTCTGCAAATTTTTTATTAAGAAGCGAAAAGTCCTCGTTAAACGAAGCGTATAAACATTTCGGGCAAACCACAACCACATATATTAAAGGATATACCGCTCCGTATTTTTTGCTTTTCTCATAATTTCTTCTCAAATCGTTTCTAAGTTCTCCCGCTATCAATCTGCCTCCGCCCGTAAGAAGCATTTCATGATAGAATTCTGTATCGCATACGGGACAAACTCTAGGATTTTTCTCAAAAAAAGATAATTTTACTTCTTCGCTCATACAAATTCCTTCCTTTAATTTATTTTATTAATTTTTTAAATTCTTATATAATTAATTTCTGCTAAAATATTTATTAAAATTTCTATAAATTAATTATCGTCTTTTTTTATATTTTTCAATATCGCTAATATTAAGTTTGCTTATTCTCAACTCTTTAAATAAATCGTTATAATAAACTATATAAAAATAAGGATACCGAGACGATACGATTCTAATATCTCCTCTTCCCGTTCCAAGCCTCGACAAATCTATAGTCTGTCCGTCCATATATATATATTTATAACCGTTTTCTTTCATATAAAAAATAACATTTTGAGAGGCATAATCTAAAGTAGAATCCAACGCCGTTATATTTTCATCTTCCGTTATTATATTGCCTTCCGTAAAAACTCCGTCATAAAATCTTCTATAATCGATTAAATTGCCATTTTCTTTAGGAGTGTATATTATGCTAAATCTATTATGAGATTCGTAATTAACGGAATATAAATTTGCATTTGTCACTATAGAATTATTATCGAAAAATTTAAATGCGGTATTTGTTTTTCTCGAAGCGTAAAATATATTATCCGTTTCGTATTCTTTTATATAAACGGCGTATCCGTCTTTTTCTGCAACGGGATATATATTGTCTATGATTTTATTCGTATAAATTAAATCCGAAAAAAAATTATCTCTATAAAATCTTGAAACATATAATATTCCTCTACTATCTATAAAAAAAAGAGTCGGCGAATTAAAAGCGGAGATTACCAATTTCAAATCTATTATTTTCTGATTTTCTTTCAAATCCATAGGATAATTATTAAAATAACCCGAATTATTATTTGCAAGCCATATTTTATTATTTTTTATATAAGATATATGTATATTTTTGGAATTTGTCGCTATACTTACCAAACTTCCGATTTCTCTATTTTTATCGATAACCGTTCTATTAAATTTTCCATCGAGTCCATTAACATAAACGGGAGTTTTCAAAATATTATCGTAATAAACGAAATGAATATTATTTTGGGAATCTGAAAAAATTTCGCTTATATAAGTTTCTTTATTTAAAGAAGCGACAGCCCAAGTCGATAAAGATTCAAAATCGCTTATTCTTATATATTCTTTAGATAAAGGCGGAGCGTCTTTTTTTATATCCTTTTCATATTGAGCGTTTAAGACTAAAAATAAAGAAATAAAAACTATAAAAATCTTTATAAATATATTATTTTTTCTTATTAGTTTTCTTTTTTCCATCGTTTATTTTGCTAACAGATTCTACTCCCTCTTCTTTCGGTCTTATGAATCTGCATTTGATTATATTTCCTTTATCGTCTTTTATAGCTTTTATATGAGAATAATAAAATATACAATGTTCTATATAAGCGTTATCGTCCACTACCGAACCGTATAAATAACTCACGCCTTTTATAAGAACATTACGCCCTATTTTTACGGGATTATTGCCGCTTCCCGTTATATTGACTCCTCTCTCCAAAACGGTTTCCTCGCCTATAAAAACATTTCCTCTTATTTGATTTCCCGAATATATTTTAACATTTTTCTCTAAAATAAGTTTTTGCCTCTCCAAACATGAAAGCAAAACATTATCTCCAATGTAAGCGTTCTCTCCAAGAAATATATTTCCTTCTAATCTCGCTCCGTTAGATATAAAAACGCCGTAATTTATTTTCACGCCTTTCCCGATATAAGCTCCTTTGCCAATATAAATATCCAAAGGTTTTTCGTCTTTGTCTATTTCTAAAATCTGCTCCACCACGCTGTCGTCTATAAAGAAATCTTCCGAGTCGTAAATTGTGATTATATTTTTTAATTTATTATACACTTTAGATTTTGCAATCGATTCCATTTCTTTAAGAACGGTTTTATCGTTGAATCCCAAAACTACTTTATTGTCTTTTGGCATATATGTTGAAATGGACAAATTATTATTTAAAAATATTTCTATCAAATCGGTTAAATAAAATTCCTTTTGAACATTATTCGATTTTAATTCGGATATTAATTTAATCAAAGGCTCCGTTTTGAATCCATATACTCCTACTATATATTCGTTGAAATTATCTAAAAGTTCGTCTTTATGAAACGAAAATTTTTCATCCTTATAAGTTTTATAAAGTTTATCTTCGTCTTTCATAGAAAGTATGTCTTTGTATTCTATAACTCCCACGACATTTCCCTGAGATTTAAGTTTATATTTGCTCGGTTTTCCTTCGGAAGTCAATCCTCTGCTTCTTAATATTCTTCCGTAATAATTGCCTCCTTTAGGTCCTTCGTATAAAGCCGTCATTACTATCATATCCGTTTTTGATTTTAAAAATTCGTCTTTAAACTCTTTCATTGTATTGGAATCTATAAGTCCCAAATCGGCGTATATTACATAACAATATTTTATATTTTTTAAATCGCTTTTTTCCAATCCGATTCTAACCGCATGTCCCGTTCCCATTTGAGATTCTTGATAAGCGAAATTCGTATTTGCCCTTTTTCCAACGGCGTTTGCCACATCCAAAGCCTTTATTCCAACCACTATAGTAATATTGCTTTTCGGCATTCCTTGACTTACAGCGAGACGAACTCTCTCTATACTCGGAACGCCCCATATAGTATGAAGCATCTTTGAAGTCGAACTTCTTATTCTCTTTCCATGTCCGGCCGCCAATATTATAACTAAAGTGTCGTTCTTTGAAAATTTAGAAGATAACGATATAAGCTCGTTTTCGATTAAATTTTCTTTTAAATTCTCTTTATTTTTTTTCTTATTTTTATTTTCCATACAAGGGAAACTCCTATTTTTCAATTTATTAAATCGTTTTTATATTATCGTTAGAACTAATTTGTTCAAAACTTTTCTTTGTTATATTATTTGGCTTTTTATCAATATAGTTTTGAAGTATTTTATTTTCTTTAAATATTTTCTCTTCGTTAGTTTCACCTGAATTATTATAAGTTTCGTCTTCTTTTAACCATTTTCTCAAAACTTTCACAACCGATTGAGCGAGAATATCCAATTTTTTTTTAGCTCTCACATTTCCGCCCAAATTTGAATCTTCTTTTAAAATAAATTTATATAATTGCATTGCCTTTATAGGATTTTTTTTGTCGAAATTATAATAGTCGGCTATTTTTTCTATACCGCCAAAATACGAAGCCGTTATATAACATCGATATGCTCCGTCAATATCGTTTAAATTAAATAGCTCGTTGCCTTTTCTAATTAAGGCGCTTCTTGTAGAATCGTTTATTTCCATATTTTATAATTGTATATTAATAATATTAAAAATTCAAGCGTATATTTTTATAACATTATTCAATTTAATTTTTATAAAAATAAAAACAAATTATATAATATAAAGTTAAATTAATAATTTTATATTTTGATTTTTTATCGGATTAAAATACTACTTGCAATAATATCAAATTATAATAAAATATATTTAGATTATTTCTTAACTACAAGTAATGGGAGAGATTAATGATAAAAAATATAGCTCATATAAGATTCAGAGATTCTAATATTGGGAAATTTGAACATTTGCATATAAAGGATATAAAGATAAAAGATTACTGCGTTGTGGAAACAGACGATGGAGTAGAATTGGGGCATGTAGTAAATTTTGAAGATATAGATTTGGATTTGTTAAACAAAGGTAGCGAAGAAACGCATAAAATTGAAGATAACGAAGATAATAATTTGGAAACGGAAGATATATCGGAAGAAATAAAAAATATGGTAGATAAAGAAACTCATAATAAAAGCGGAAAAAATAAAAATAAAATATTTAATATATTAAGAATAGCCGAAAAAAACGATATAGAACAATTCCATATAAATAAAAAAGATTCAATAGAAGCTTTGAGAATATGCAAAGAAAAAGTAATCAATCATAATTTGGATTTAAAACTTATAAGTTCTTATTATTTTTTAGACAGAGCGAAATTATTATTTGAATTCATAGCCGAAGAGCGAGTCGACTTTAGAGAACTCGTAAAAGATTTAGCCTCGCATTTCAAAATAAGAATCGAATTGAGACAAATCGGAGTTAGAGACGAAGCGAGAGCAATCGGCGGATGCGGAATATGCGGAAGAGAATTATGTTGCAGAATAAAAAGAAGCAAATTTGAAACCATAACCATAAAGATGGCGAAAGAACAGAGTATGCTTTTAAATACGATTAAAATATCCGGACAATGCGGAAGATTAATGTGTTGTTTAGCGCATGAATATGACGCTTATTGCTGCTTAAAAAAAGATTTGCCTAAAGTGGGAACTAAATTAGTATTTAACAGCGTTCCTGCAATAATAAAAGATTTAAATCCGTTAAATAAAAAATTATTGATAGAAACCGAAGATAAAAGAGCGATTTATATTAATCTTAACGATTTAAAAAACGAAAGCGGTTTTTTAGTGGCGAATATAAAAACCTGATAAAACTAATATAAATCTAATTAATTGAAAGAGGTGCCAATGTCTAAAAAAATAATGTTGAGCGGGATTCAGCCTACGGGAGCGCTTCATATAGGAAATTATTTGGGGGCTTTGAAAAATTGGGAAAATATATTAAACGAATATTACGGATTCTTTTTTATAGCCGATTATCATGCCATAACGATAGAATATGATGCAAAAGAAATGCAAAAAAGAATAATCGATACGGCTATAGAATATTTGGCATGTGGACTTAATTTAGAAAAATGCTCGATATTCGTTCAATCGGATGTAGAACCTCACACGGAACTCGCTTGGATATTTAATTCGATTATACCCGTTGCGGAACTTGAAAGGATGACTCAATATAAAGATAAATCGAGAAAAAATGCGGAAAATATAAACGCAGCTTTACTCACCTACCCTTCGCTTATGGCGGCGGATATTTTACTCTATCATCCCGATATAGTTCCTGTGGGAGAAGACCAAGAGCAACATGTTGAACTTACTAGAATGATAGTGAGAAAATTTAACAATAGATACGGAGAATATTTTAAAGAACCTGAAACTTATCATGGAAAAGTTTTAAGAATATTAGGATTGGACGGCGTAAATAAAATGAGCAAATCTTTAAATAATCATATACCTTTAAGATTAAGCTCCGAAGAAACCGAAAAATTAATTCTTCAAAAAGCCGTTACCGACCCGAACAGAAAATTAAAAACGGATAAAGGAAATCCTGAAATTTGCAATGTGTATAGCTATCATAAAATATTTTCAAGCGAAGAAGAGCAAAAAGAAATTTGTAACGATTGCAAAAATGCAAATATAGGCTGCGTTCAATGTAAAAAAATGCTTGCCAAAAATATAAATAACGAACTTTCGCCGATAAGAGAAAAAATAGAAAAATTTTCAAGCGATAAAGACTATGTGTATAATGTTTTAAACGAAGGAAAAAAATCAGCCTTAAAAGTCGCTCAAAAAACCTTATACGAAGTTAGAGATTTGATGGGACTTATCGATAAAAGAAGATTCAATAATTCAAATTAATATCGAAATGCTCGTTTAAAAGTGGAATAATATTTATAACGGGTTCTTCATACGGATGAATCTCTTTAATTACTTTAATAATATTTTCTATATTTTTTATATCGGTTGAAAATTCTATTTTATCTTCGTTAGCTTCTGATATTTTATTAAAACTTCCATTGAAAGGATTTGCTCCCGCAAGAGGACGCCAATATCCTTTTATTTTTGTAATAGACATAACATTATCGTAATTACCTACTCCCAAAGCTCCTATATTATTTAATGCTTCTCTTAATTTGCTCGAGTATTCTTCGGGAATAAATATTTCTATTTTTACTTTTTTAAATTTCATGCATCATCCTTAAAAATTTTAAATTTAATATTTTATATAATATTTTAATCTCAAGTATTGTCAATTAATTACGATAATTTACAAAAATATGTTGACATAATATTAAAACCAAAATAATACAAAGGGGCATAAACATGAAAGCATTAACTTTAATTTTATTATTTTTATCAATTAGTGTAAACGCTTTTTCTATCAGCAGAGAAGAAGAAAAATTTTTAAATGCGGCTGAAAAAGGAGATATAGAGGAAATAAAAACTTTATTGGAAAATGAAAAATTGAATGTAAACACAAAAGACAGATATAATAATACGGCTTTAATATTTTCTTCCGCTTTCGGACATGGCGATATTGTGGAACTTCTTATAGAAAACGGCGCAAATCTTGAAAGTAAAAACAAAGCAGGAGGAAACGCTTTAATACTTTCTGCTTATCAAAATAATTACGATATAGCAAAATCGCTTATAGAAAACGGCGCAGATGTTAATGTGAAAGATAAAAACGGAAATACCGCTTTAATAGTGGCGCTAAATCAAAAGAATTCGGAAATATCAAAATTGCTTATAGAAAACGGAGCGGACATTAACGCCAAAGGAGAAAATGACTGCACTCCTTTAATGCTTCCTTCGTATTATGGAGATTATAAAATCGTTAAATATCTTGTGGATAAAGGAGCAAATATTAACGCCAAAGACGAAAACGGTTGGACGGCATTAATGTTTGCGGCAAAAAACGGAAACGAGAATATAGCGCGACTTCTTATAAGAAAAGGCGCAGATGTTAATGTGAAAGATAAAAACGGAAATACAGCTTTATCGATAGCAAAAGAAGAAGGTTATAAAGATTTTGTAAAAATATTGAGAAGAACTAAAAAAGCGAAGAAATCAAAATAAATTTTTAAAAACATTTTTAATAAATTTAAGATTTAAGAAAGAAAATATAATTAACTTTTTCTGTTAAAAATATTTTCTTTCTTACAATATCCACATAAAAATTCTTTAAATTTATGAACGGTATCTCTGCTCATAGTATGCTCTATCAAACAGGCTTCCTCATCCGCTCTTTTCTCTTCCACTCCCAAAATATTTGTAAGAAAATAATAAAATATCGCATGCCTTTCCGCTATATCCTTGCCTATCGCTCTTCCCGATTCGGTAAGTTCTATATCTCCGTAATGTTCATGCCTTATATATCCGTATTTTGAAAGAGTTTTTATAGCTGTGTTAACGCTTGCCTTCGAGCGTCCGACTAAATCAGCTATATCGGTTATTCTTATAGCTTCTTTAAAATTCTTTTCTACTTCAAGATTGTAGATACTTTCTAAATAATTTTCTAATATAGGCGTTATATCTTGTCTCATGTAAATAATTGTAATATAAAAAAATATAAAGTCAATATAAAAATACAATTAAATCCAATTTTCCACTCTTAAACCTTTTATACGCTTAAACTCTTTCAAATTATTTGTAATAAGCGTAAAATCTTTTGCCAACGAGCAAGATGCAATAAGCATATCCATAGAACCTATTATTTGTCCTTTATTTTCAAGTTCGGTTCTTATTTTACCATAAACCAAAGCGCATTCCATATCAAATTCTATAATATTAAACGGAGATAAAAAATTATTTAAACCTAATAAATTTTGTTCACGTTTACTACTTTTATAAGCTCCATAATAAAGTTCTGATACAGTAATACTCGATATTGCAATCTCGCCAAAACTATGGATTTCCAATTTTTTACGAACATTTAAAGGTTTATTTTTAATTATATAAATGCAAATATTGGTGTCGAGCATTAATTTTTTCAAAATAAATCCTCTCGCTTTTGATTATTCTGATTAATATATCTGTCGTTTAATCCTTCGGTAAAATCTTTTGAAAATTCATCCAAATTATTAAACCAATTCTCCCATATATTTTTATTTTCAGGTATTAGTAAAACTCCGTTTGAAACCTTACGAACTAAAACTTCTTTTCCTTCAAAACGAAATTCTTTTGGCAAACGAACCGCTTGAGAGTTTCCATTATTAAAAATTTTAGCCTTTTGAAACATATTAATTTCCTTAAAAATATATATTAGGAAGTATATATTTTTTAAATTGCAAGTCAATATAAAAATGCAAAAATATATTAAACAAATTTATTATATTAATTTTTTATTCCAATAATTTATTTCTAAAATTATCTCTCCATTTTCTGATTGGTATCCACCAAACAAAAGAGTCAATCAATTTATTTACTTTTCTATTTAATTTTTCTATTTCTGAATTTGAACCGAATTTAGTTTCTAAAAAAATTTGTTTATTGGTCAACATTATATTCATAAAAATATCCGTTAATTCTTCTTTATAATTTTTAGAAAATAATTTTTGACATTCCCAAATATCGTAATCGCTTGGAGAATATTCCCAAGGCAAAGTTAATAAATAAAAATAATCTAAAATATTATCCATAATATTTTCATCCAAAATGACTGCGCCTATATTTGCAAATTTATTCCAAAGTCCTTCGTTAAAACTAAATTTTTTGCCTCTCAAACAACTAAATAATATTCCGTTTGTAATACATCCTTTAATATGTTTATGCTCCGCAACATCATGCAATATTAAAACAGCGTTCTTTTTAAGATACGGCAATACTATTAAAAAATCTAAAAATTCTCCGGGATTTGAATGAACCGTATCGATTAAACATAAATCTATTTCTCCGCCTATCTCCTCCATATATTTTGCAGCGATTCCGCCCGCATATAATTTCCATTTATTTTTCAGATTGCTAAATTTTTCATCTATGATAAAACCCGTATCTTTGGAATTATCTCTATCCCATTTTTCGACATAATCAATAGAATAAAGTTTTGCATCATCAAAATCTTTTATCGCATTTAAAATAATAGCTGAACTTCCGCCAGCAGAAACTCCCAATTCGAGTATTTTTTTAGGTTTAGTTTGTCTTATTATTCCATTTAAAAAACATCTTTCTAAATAAGTCATTTCGCTAATAGTGCTATTCGCGTTATTCTTTACTTTTATATCCAAAATATCGTTAATTTCATTTAATATTTCATTTTCAAATTTTTCAGGTTTATCTATTGTCATAATTTTACTCCGTTATAATTTATTTTTATTTTATTTTTATTTATAGAAAAATTAGAATTTAGAATTAGGAAAAATATTTTTTAACTTTGTAGCAAAGTAGGATATCATATTATTTATTCGCACAAATAAAAATAATAATTTCTTTCTGATATGCAATTTAAGAATTAGCGTATATTTTAAAATTAAATTTTTGCAATGAAAAAACGCAATACTACTTATTGTATTGTATTGTATTGTATTGTATTCAAAGGAATTCCTTTTAAACATTTCTTTCAACCTTTAATTTTTATAGATTATAACATATTCAATAAAAAATGTCAACTATAATTTATTATTAAACTTACAATTAAATTTATATTAAATTTATTATAATAAAAAAATAAAGTTTATTAAAAACTTGAAAAAAGTATTATAAATGATACAATTAAATTGAAACGGATTAATAAAATTTTTATTTTGAAGGAAATAAATATATGCAAACAAAGGTATACAAATCGGGTTCTGTAGTATATTTTGCGGGCGATACTTCCGACAGAGTTTATATATTAAAAGAAGGACAAGCTCAAAGCATATTTTTGTCAGAAGAAACAGGATACGAAGCGAGAGAGGTTATAAATGTCGGGGAATTTTTCGGAGTAAAAAGCATATTGGGAACTTATCCTCAAGAAGATACCGTTCAATGTTTAAGCGATTGTGTTGTTATTATTATTACTTACGAAGAATTTGAAAATTTGGTTGCAAGAAATAAGCCGATTATAATAAAAATGTTGCGAGTATTTTCAAATCAATTAAGAAGATTAAATAAAAAAGTCAGAAACCTCGTGGAAAAAGAAGATAACGAAGAAGGTCCTAATCAACTTGAAGGTTTATACAGTATCGGCGAATTTTATTTTAAAAATCAAAAATATAAAAACGCTCTATACGCTTATAAAAGATATTATCAAATAGCCGATGAAAATTCCTCTTTTTATCATACGGTTGAAAATAAAATAAAAGCCTGCAGAGAAAAACTTAACATAACGGACGATAGCGATATAGCTCCTCCGATTAATAATTAACGCTATTATAAATAAAAAAGGAATAAAAAATGGATAATAATATTTCTTCGCATATAAAAAAATATAATAAAGACGACATAATATTTTTGGAATTTGAAAAAGGCGATAAATTTTATATGGTTCAAAGTGGCTCTGTTAAAATAACCAAAGTAATTAAAGATGTAGAAAAACTTCTCGATATAGTTTATGCCGGAGATTTTTTCGGAGAGATGGCAATTTTGGAAGACACGACAAGGAGCGCATCCGCAATAGCCAACGAACCTACGGCTTTGCTCGAATTAAATAAAGAAAATTTCCAAACCATTCTTTCAAATAATACGGAAATGGCGCTTAAACTTTCAAAAATGTTTGCAAAAAGAATATTTGATTCCAAAAGAAGATTATTAATACTTCAATTAAACGAGCCAAATTTTAGAGTTTATGATTGTTTGCTACTTCTTGCAGAACTTCAAAATATTCCTAGAGACGCATATAACGAACCGCAGGAATTAAAAGCTACGGTAAACGATATTGCAAATTGGTGCGCAATAAAACCTATGGAAGTTCAAAAAGTTTTAAAGCCAATGGCGGGAAAAATAGACATAAAAAACAACTCTATTCATGTTAAAAATTTAAAAGAAATTCAAAGACAAATAGATGTAAAAAGAAAAAAATCTTATAATATTTAATTCGATTTTTTATTTTTTATTAAAGGTTTTTATCAAGAATTTTTATTAAAAAATTTTATTAAAAATATTCTGTGAAATAATATAATTAAAATATTGTAAATAAATAAAATCAAATAAAATACTGATATTATAAATATAAACCTTTCAAATGTTCGCTCGCCGTTTCTCAAACTAAAATAAACATAGGAAAATATTATCAAATAACCGTAAAAAGGATAGAATAATTTATATGCAAGTCCGTAATTAAATGTAAGAACCGCAAATCCCAAAGAAAAACCGAATAACGCCGCTTTGGGAATAAGAGGAATAATAGCCTGATATCTCTCCGTAAATTGTATTAATATTA
This sequence comes from uncultured Brachyspira sp., assembly GCA_964604385.1. Classification (GTDB taxonomy): domain Bacteria; phylum Spirochaetota; class Brachyspiria; order Brachyspirales; family Brachyspiraceae; genus Brachyspira. The sequence continues at coordinate 3,051 of CAZRYV010000029.1, read as the reverse complement.
TCTCTTTTGCAAATATTATCAAAAATGCAGACAAACATAAAGAAGAGAGCGAAAATAATATAATCGAATAATATAAAACTTTTTTTTCTTTATCCTTATTTTTATTTTTCATTGATATCAATATATAGGAAAACATTACCGAAGCTATCGGCGTTCCTATATAGAAAAACATTTTTATTATCAAAGCCAAAGTGGAATAATATCCGGCGCTCGTTTTATCCAAATATCTGTTTGCCATAAGGACATCGTTTAGCGAAATCCAATTAAATATAAAATTAATTATAACGACATTTATTATATAATTTTTTAATGCGGAGAAATTTTTAATCGAAAAAAATTTATTTATATTTTTTAGATTATTTATCGGCGCATAATACGGAAGATTTTTTTTCTTCAATTCAAAAATATGAACGATAAAATATATAATGCAATTTAACAAAATGCATATAATCGCTTTTTCCAAAGTTAATCCCATTATTATAAAAGCTGCAAGTAAAATTATTTTTGCAAGCATAGTAGCTATAAAACTCGCCGTATAATCGTATCCGATATAATTATTAATCTTCAAAATCGACTGCGACACTATGGTAAATACGCTTATAAATATTGCAATAGATATTATAAAAAGAGCATTGTAATTTTTTATATTAAATAATATATCGATTAACGGAATGGAAAATATAAAAACTATAAATATTATAATCGCTATTAAATATCCGCAAGTCCAATATATTTTAGCGTCTTCTTCGTTTTTATAATTATGCATTATATAATAGCTGAAACTTGAAACCGTTAAAATTATTATAGAATAAATATTTATTATTCCGTTATAATATGCGAAATCCGATATCGATAAACTTCTATTTACATAAATCGAAGAGATATAATTTAAAACGCTAGTAAAACCGTTTATTAATACCAAAAGAGCGTAGTTTATATAATAATTATAATTTTTATATAATTCTTTTATTTTATTCATATTTATTTTATATCATATAAACACTTTATAAAAAATTAAAAATTTAAATCTAAAATCAAAAACAAAAATTTAAAATCAAAAATTATCTTCTTCTTAAAAACCATATTAAAATGCCGAATATTCCGAACAAACATGGCAAACCTATTTGAGCGACATATCTTATAAAATTGGTTTGAGTTGTAGTTAAAGTAAGGTTTCTTATGCTAGCTTCTTTAGGTCTTATAGTTATTTTTTGTCTCGCTTCCAAAAGATACGCTACGGTATTCATAAACAAATCTTTATTTCCTGCAAAAGCGATATCTACAGATTGTCCCTGCTCGGGATTTATATATGCGTTTAAGGCAAAAGTGGAATCTCCTATAACGACTATTCTTGCGGGATTTTCTCTGCCTTCTATCTCATAAGTTCCGCTTATCGCCAAAGGAACGGGTCCTGCGATATCGGTTTGAGGATTAAATCTCGCTCTCGACAAATCGAAAGTCGCCTCTCTTTTAGCGTATCCTTGAGGAGTAGTAATTATAATATTTTCAAAAACTCCGTTATATTTATTCTCTCCCGAACGAACGCTTCTTGCAACAACCATACATGCAAAAACATTTCCTTCTTTTAAGGTTTGAGTTATCGGGTGAGATGTGTATTGAGGAACTATATTAACGGGAATAACTACGCTTGAAGATACATCTATTACATAATCGTTTCTCGTCAAAAATCCCCATTCTTCCAAAAATAAATTCAAATTGCTGTTGAAACCGCTTCTGTCCATAAAGCTGTCGTATAATACGAGCAATTTTCCGCCCGTTTTCACATAATTATTTAATTTCTCTATTTCAAAATTTGAAAATTTTTCTATCGGAGATGCGATAATCAAAAGAGATGCGTCCGTTGGAATATTTTCAAGTATCATATTCAATTCTCGCACTTTATAATTTTCGTTTTCCAAATAAGTTTTAACAAAAGAAAGTCCCTCGCCTCCCCTATCTTGCAATTGTCTTTCTCCATGTCCTACTGTGAAATATACGACAAAAGATTCCTGTTCCAATAGAGCGTATATTGCCTGAGTAAATTTTTCTTCTCCTACAAATAACGGTTCGGAAGTGACTTTAGATTGAGAGGTTAAATCTTTTCTGTATATTCTAACCTGTTTATTTTGTCCGTAAGTAAAAACTATTTCGCCGACTTGAGTCATTTGATATTTGCTCTTTGCCGAAGGCTTCTCTATAGGATTTATATATTCTACAGTTATATATTTATTAATTCTTCTATATTGTTCCAATAATAAATCCGCTCTCCAATCGGAAGAAGTCGGGTCGGAACTCGGCGAACGCAAAACCACTATAGAAAGCGGATTGTCTATTCTTGACAATATATCCATAGTTTGCTGAGAGACTGTATAAGATTTATTTTGAGTTAAATCGAATCTTAAAGGAAAATTTACGCTTATCACATACAAACCTATTAATATAGCCAAAATTATAATCAAAGACAATATTCCAAAAAAAGCCTTGTGAACGAATCTCATTTTCACTAAAGATATAATATTTTTTCTGTCAAATATTATAGTCAAAATCGTAATTATTATAGATATTGACATTACAATCCAAAAAATTGGAGTCGGTCTTTGAGTAACCGCATAAAAAAATATCCATGCGAAAAATAGCAATAACCAAGATGCTATCATAAGAATTTTTAAGTTAAATTTTTTATTAGACATTTAATATTCCATTTTATTTTTTATTATTATTTATATTTTATTTTTTGTTTATATGGTTATTAATTGTAATTCATTTTAATATAAATTTCAATAGTTATGTTTATTAATTTATTTACATATTTAGAAATTATAATATAATTGATTTTGATTTTTAATTTTATTTTTATATTTTTAAATTTTAAAATATTTAAATATTTTAAAATATTCGGAGCATTAAATGGATAGAAATTTTGTGCATTATTTGGTATGGTTTATTCCTATAAGAAGTTTGAGAGATAAAATCCGATGGAAAATTATGAATGACAATATAATAACTAGAAATTTTTGTTATTGGGTTAATTATCAAACTTATAAAAATAAA
>CAZRYV010000028.1:0-16135 GCA_964604385.1 uncultured Brachyspira sp. | reverse complement strand
GAAAAGAAAAGAAAAGAAAAGAAAAGAAAAGAAAAGAAAAGAAAAGAAAAGAAAAGTAAGGGTTTATTCTATCTAATTTTCACTCTCACAATCATAGCAGCTCTAACAATATCATGTAAAAACAAACCAACGGGAACTAGCGATTTCGCAGGTTTTGACGACACGGTTTCGATAGGTTCAAATTTAATTACAACTAACGATTACCAAACTATTATTAATAAGCATAATACTATTAGGTCAAGAAAAGCTATAAGTGCCGATGGAATTACTGGTTATTTTTGGGGTGAATTTGTCGACGATGGAATAAAATACGGACAGGGAACAGTAGATTATAAAGGCGGTCTTCCTCACAAGGCTACTTTAAGTCCTGTTGCTTTTTCAACAAATACTAATAAGGCTAATTTTAATAATAATGACGGTTCTATTGAGTTTCAACTTGACAATAGCAACACGATTACAAATATTAAAATTACGCTTTCAAACAATAACTTTGGTAATTATGGCACATTTGATGCTCAATTTGTTCAAAATTAAAATAAGTATTAGATAAAATAAACCTTAAGGCGATTGCGTGAGTGCGTCGCCTTTTTTGTTTTAAAGGTTTTTGTCGTTGGAAATTTTTTATTTGTCGTCATTACGAACGAAGTGAAGCAATCCATACAGATAACAATGCGGCTTTAGCCCCTTGTTTTAACAATTCAAAGAAAAAGCACACAATGGGCTGAAGCCACATTGTTATTTGTTAGATTGCCACAATGACGATATAAAAGGTAAAATAATACAAAAATGTATAGATTTTCCAATATTTATAGTTGAAAAGGCTTTAATTTCTATAACTTGATTTTATATTTAATTCATTGTATTATATACAAAAAATATACGAAAACGGATTCGGGGAATAATTTTGGAAAATATAATAGATATTATTAATAAAGCTCAATTAAAGTTTATGGATAAAGATATGTTTTTGTCCGTAAGTTCTATTTGTTCTTTTATGCCTAAAAATATTACCGAAAATCCAAAATGGAAAGAATTACAGCCTTCCGCAAAGGAAATTTACAGGGCTTTGGTTTCAAATTATGATTATGAATTGGGAATAGCTAGAATAACTCATTCGCAAATATTAAACGAAGCAGGAATAGGAGGAAATGCCACTATAGTTAAATCGCTAGATAGTTTGGAGGAAAACGGATTTATAATAAGAGTAGAATCGAAAACTAAAAGCCATAATTATTTAATGCCGTATCAGGAAAAGTTTTTTGCCGAAATATGCAACTTTGAGATTAGAGATTTGTCGGTTCTTTATACGGTAAAAAATAAAAGAGAACATAAATCGAAACAATCGGTTCATCCTATATTTTATAAGGTTTGTCAGAAGTTAAGCTTATTGGGTATAGACACTCCGTATAAACTTATAGACAAATATTCTTCGGAAGGAAATCAATTGAGAGTTATATTGGCGATGTCCGAAGCCGTTTATATAGCTAAAAAATATAACTTAAAAAGAAATATGGATTTAAATAAATATCTTATAGATTTGTTGAAAAAAGGAAATATAAGAGATAATATATTCGATAACGAAACAATGAATACTATAAGAAATATAATTATAAAAATTAAACAAAATATTACAGAGTAAAATTATGGCTACAAAAAAAACAAACAATAAAGAAGAAATTTCTAAAAAAACTTCCGCTTATAAAAAATCTGCGGAAAAAGAACGAACAAGCAAAAGCAAAGAAGCTTTAACTTCAAAAACATCAAAAAAGAAAATAGTCTCTCCCGTAAAAAAAACTGAGAGAAAATTACCCGCTAAAAAAATATCGGAATCGAAAACCGTTAAAAAAAGCGCAGATAGTTCTTTAAATAAAACTTTAAACAAGAAAAGTTATAGGGCGAATACTATAAGAAAAATAGAACCTATAAAAACTGACAGTATTGATAAAAAGCCCGAAAGAGAATCGATTAAATTATTAAGAGAAGCTATAAAAGCAAAATCAAAAACCGTATCTAAACCCGTTGCGGTAAAAAAACATTTGATAGTAAAAGACGACAATTCGGATGATAATCTCGAAAATATAAATGAAACCTCTTCAAATTTGCCTGACGGTTTGGTAATAAAAAAAGATGCGGATAATATAGGAAAAATGGATTTCACTTTTGAAAAATTGGATAAAAAAGAAGAAACTTCAGAAAAAGAAAAATTTGAAGAAAAAGAAGATAAAAAAATTGAAGAGAAAATAGAAGATAAAAAACCTGAAATTAAAACATTTACTAAAAATACCTATAGTAAAAGCGACATATTCAAAAAATATGTTAATGTAAAAAATCCAATCGAATACGAGGAATTAAAAAGAAATATAGAAAAGTCAAAATTCAATCAAAGCGAGATTGACGATGCGATAGAAAATGCCGCTATGATAGAAGACGACACTCCCGTAGAAGATTATAGCAAATATTCAAGCAAAAAATTGGAAGAATTAAAGAGAAAGGATATAAAAATAATAGAAACCGAAGATGAAATGAAAATGGGCGGAATACCTGAAATTGAAAGAAAGCCTGTAGAACCTTATACGGCTCCTCCTCATTCTTCGATTAAAAAAGAGAAAAAATCAAATAAATTAGTCGCTATTATAGGAATTATAATAATAATATTGGGTTTATCCTATTTAGGATTTCAATTTTTTGGAAATAAAGATGAAGGCATAGAAGACGGTTTTTATAATTTAGAGACTAACGAGATTGAAACGAACGATATTATATCTCCAATTACAAACGCTAACGATACGGAAGAAGAAATTGAAGGCATTACAAACGAAGTTTTTTCTACCAACGATATTAATACGGTAACGATAGAACATTCTAATATAGAACAGACTAATAACGAGAATAACGCTTTACAAACTAACGACATTGCTAATATTCTTGCAGATAATAAAAATAATACGAATAATGCCACCAATACGGTTAATATAGTAATTCAATCGAATACCGTCTCTCCTCCGCAACCGAATTTGCCAAATCCTCCTGTTATTCCAAGTCCTCCGCCAAGTCCGACTTCTCAAAATACGAGTTCATATTCGGGAGGAAATACTTATAAAACAAAATGGAACGATACTTTAACTTCTATAGCCTCAAGCGAATTGGGAGATGCTAGAAGATGGCCCACAATTTATGTTATGAATGAAAATATTTTTTCCGACCCAGATTCTTTGGTATTCAATAAAAATATAAGGATTCCGGAAGGAGGCAAAAAAAGTGTTGGCGATATGAATTCTGAAGAAAAAAGAGCTTTATATAACGATTATATGAGAGTCTCTCAAGTATATTTAAATTTGGGAAAAACTAATTTGGCGAATGTAATGAAAAGCAGAGCACAATCGATTATACGATAATTTTTATTTTTTATATGATTATTTAAAATGAAATATAATGAAAAATGCAAAAAATGTAAAGAAAAATATAATATTGGAATTCTCCTGTAAAGGCTGCGGAACTTGTTGCAAAGAAAAAGGATATGTGTTTTTTAATGAAAGCGATATATCCAAAGCGGCGAAATTTCTTAATTTAAACCCTCTCGTATTTATAGATAAATATTTGGATTATGACGATTCTTTGGGATACCATATTAAAGTCGATAATGAAAATCGTTGTCATTTTTTAGATAAAAAAAATAAATGTTTGATACATAAAGCGAAACCTACTCAATGTAAAACTTTTCCGTATTGGAAAGAATATACCGATAAAAACGGAAATTTAATTTCAGGCAAATTCAAAAGACCATGCAAAGGCGTAAGAATAAAGAAATAAAATAAATAAAAAAATGAACTTTATGCAGATGTATAGCATCCATATTAAAAATTTTTAATGTAAAGTAATATACATGAAATAGATAGTTTTGCATTTTTATGCTCGAGATAATAAAATTTTACTTTTCAAGGGCAATTTTAAATTATTTCAATTTTTTAAAAATATTATATAATTTTCATTATAAAAATTAATTTTTTAATATTAAAGAGGAACGATATAAAATGAATATAGATGAAGAATTAAACAATAAATTTGAAGAATTAAATTTAACCGAAATTAACGAAATTAAAGATTATTTAATTTCTCATAATATTCCGTTATTTAGATTGGATAAAGAACGAGGAATCGTAGAATTTCACACCGAACAGTTAAGTTTAATATTGGATAATCCAAAATACGCCAATCTCAAATTATACATTCCGAAAAATTTTAAAGTTTTTATCAAGGAATTTAAAGCCATAAAAGAAAACGAAAAATATAATTTGCAAAATTTCAATTATGTATTTAAAACTCCGAAAGAATGCGAAGAAGAGCTTGATAAAAGAATTAAAGAAATAGGAAAAATGACTTACAAAGATAAAGTAAGCATTATCGAAACTTATAATAGAGAACTTAAAGAAGTTAAAGTAGACGAGAAAACTATAATAAATAGAAATACGGCTCAGCAAATAGTAAATGCGGGAAACGATGTCGGACTTATAGCGAAAGTTACGATGTTTGAAAGCATGAAGAAAATTAAAGAAAATGAAATATCTCAAGACCAAGCGAAAATAGAAAATCAGGAAATTACAGAAACCACGAGTTCTTTGGTTACGACTATAGTAAATATGCTTTCGCACAATATCGAAACTCAAAAAGTTTTTACCGAGTTGAAAAATTATTCGGACGGCGGAGTAATGGCGCATTCAAATAGAGTTTTTGTTTCCTATGTAAATTTTTTGACTTTCTATAACAACTTAATAAAAAGAAGACAACTCGTGCATAAAATAAGAACGGTTTATCAGAAGGTTTATAAAAAATTCTACGATAATGTCGTGGAATCCGCTTTTGGAAAGTATAAAATATATAATAATTTGGAAACTGTAGAAGATGCGATAGACCAAGGAATTAAAAGCGTGGAAGAAAACGAAATGTATTTGTATTCTGTCGGCGCTTTGCTTCATGATGTGGGGAAAGTTAAAGATTTGGATTATTTTGAAGGAGCGGAAGGAAGAGATTACGAAAGAATTAAAAAACATTTATTTAACAGTTATAAATTGGTTAGTCAAACTTCCGAGTATCCTCTGGAGGTTATATTAACCGTGGCATTGCATCATGAATATTACGGTTTCGGATACGGACCTTACGAAAAATTATATAATTTAAAAATAGAAAAATATTCCGGTTTTCAAATTCAAAGAGTAATGTCTTACGATGCTAAAGCTATAGACGATTGCGATGCCTTCGCTTATTTTCCCGCAAAGATGCTCGAAATAATAGATGTATATGACGCTTTGATGGACCCAGCGCGCAAGTATAGAGGCGGAAAAACTTTTACCAACGAAGAGGCTCTTCAAATAATGAGAGAAGATTTTATTGAGAAACAGGTAAAATTAGACCCGATATTATACGATGTGTTTGTGGAATTTTTAAGCAACGCTGTAGAAAAAGATTTTATGTCGGCAAAATTGAGTTAAATTTTAAGTTTTTGTTTTTTTGATAAAAGTCTTATTAAATATTTAAGTTCGTATTTCGAATAAAAATCTTTCGTCATAGTTATTCCTCTTTTATTAAAGAAAGAAAAATAATTATATTTTTCGAGAGTGTTTATAAGAGAAAAAAAATGTTCTTTATCCAATTTGAAAATATTTGAAACTTCATCCGCCGAATAAAGTTTATCTTCGTAAAAATATTTGTTTATAAAACTATTTGATTTTTTTATCATAATGAATCTGCAAATAATATATCTTAATAAAAGAGCCGAGATAAATAATAATATAAAAAATTTAATCATTAACCGTTACGATTTTGACTGATTGAACAATATCAGATTCATAAATATATCGCCGAATTCCGTTTTATAATTAATCGAAAGTATTTTGTCGTTTTCTTTTTCAAGCATGGCTATCTGTTCGCTCATAAGAATTGCAGGAGGAGTCATATCCAAATCTATATGTTTCGTATATAAATCGTTAATCGCGCTTCCTGCCACCATATTTACGAATTCTTTTATAGTTGATACAAATATGTCGTCTATAACGGTAATCGATTCGGAATTGAGGGCGGATGCCAATTTGAACGCTGTCGCTTTGCTCATATTAAACATTAATCTTCCGCTTAAGTCTCCCGTAATTCCTATAAAAACTATAACGCCTCCAACATGATTTGCATTTCTATATACTCTAACATCGCCTTTAAGAACTTTTGAATTAAAATAACTTTTTAAAATTATTACCGTGCCTTTACTGAAAGCGTTTACAACATCCAAATCAAACATATTAATACTCACTTATCTAAATATTCGTATCTTAAAATTCTTTCCTAAATTATCGGAAATAAGAACGATATTGATTATTATATTAATAATAAAAAAATTATCAATAGAAAATTATTTATTAAAAGTTCTTTATAGAAAGTTGTTTTATAATAAGGAAAAATTTTTAATTCTATTTTTTATAAAAAATGTTATAATTAACAATATTTTTAATCAAAATTTTTAGAGTTTTTATTAAATGGAAGATAAACTAAAAGATAGAATAAAAAAAATAATATCTCTATTATCGTTCGGATTATACGAAAGAAAAGAAACGGTAGCATTAACTTTTTTAAGCATTATCGCGGGAAAGCCCGTTTTTCTTTACGGACCGCCGGGAACCGCTAAAAGTTTTATAGCAAAAAGAGTGTCGTTTGCCTTCAAAGATTCAAAATATTTCGGATATTTAATGCAAAGATTCAGCACTCCCGAAGATATATTCGGACCAATTAGTTTGGAAGAACTTAAAAACGACAAATATATAAGAAAAATAAAAGGATATTTGCCCGACAGCGATTTTGCTTTTTTGGACGAAATATGGAAAAGCACTCCGGCTATACTTAACACATTGCTTACGATTATAAACGAAAGAATATTTAAAAACGGTTATGAGGAGATAAAAGTTCCGCTTAAAGGATTAATTTCTGCAAGCAACGAAACTCCTCCGCCGAATCAGGGACTCGAAGCTTTATACGACAGATTTATAACGAGGCTTACGGTTTATCCTTTAAAAAATAGAGATAATTTTGAAAAGCTTTTAGATAATACGACATTAAACCCTTATGTAGAGATAGACGAAAATTTAAAAATAACTACGGAAGAATGGAATAAAATAACCGAAGAAATTAATAAAGTAAGAATTTCTAAAATCGTTTTTGATATTATACATACAATAAAACTCTCTATAGAAAAATTTAACGAAGACAATAAAGATATCCCAATATATATTTCGGACAGAAGATGGCAAAATATTTCTTACTTAATGAAAACCGCCGCTTATTTGAACGATAAAAACGAAGTTGATATTTACGAAACGCTGCTTCTCGATAATTGTTTATGGAGTTTGGAAGAACATATAGAACCCGTTAAAAATATTGTGGAAAACGCAATTAGAATCTCATATAATTTCAAAAATCCAAATATTGAAAATTGGAAAGAAAATTTTGAATCTGTTAAAACGGAAATTGAAAACGAATTTTATAATTTGGAGAAAACTTACGACACGGAAAATATAGACGACAAATTGTTTATAGCGAAAACTTTGAATATTAAAGTGGACGAATATGGAAATACGGCGGACACTATAATTTATATTCCTTTAAAAAATATGAATAAGAAAGGTTATTTTTATCCTTTAGACCAAGCGAGATTTACTACAAAAAAATTCAGATGCAATTTTAACGAAAGCGAAATCTGTTCGGTGGAAATTAATTCTGCAACTTTAATGAACGGAATAATGTCGGAAAAACTTTCAAAAAATTACGAACCGTTTGCAAAATTCGAGCCAAATTTTTATATGAGAAAAAACGGATTAAAAAAAGTGGGAAAAGAAAAAAAAGAAAATTTTTTAATCGTTATAGATTCTCTTATAAATAATATGGAAAATATAATTTTGGATTTAAAAAATAATTTTGAAAAAACAAAAAGCGTATCGGAAAATATTTTTATATCGGAAGAGAAAATTAATATTATAAACGACTTGTTTAAGTCCAATATCGAGGATTTGGAAAGCGAAAAATTAAACGCTGAAAAATTAAAAAGCGAAATTATGGAATATGATGCATTTTAAAAATTATTTTGAAAAAACAATCAGCATTGCGGCGAAAGAAATTAAAAAAACCGAAGATATGGCGAGAGGAGTTTTTTACGGTTCTTTTAAGAATATTGACGATAAGAGACTCGAGGACGAACTCGAAATTAAAATTTCAAAATGGAAAAAAGATTTAAAAGAATATTTAGAAGATAATAATCCTTATCAAAATAATAAAATAGAATTGGATATAGCCATAAAGAAATTAGAAAATAAAAAATCGGAAAATAAAAATTTAGACGAAAATTATAATAAAAATGAAATAATCAATTATTTAAATAGTTTCAAAGAAGTCAATAAAAATATAGATTTAGATTTTTGGATTGACAGAATAAACAATCAAAATCAAAATATAATAAAAAAGAATATCATTTCTTCTTGGGAAAAATTCTACAACGATAAAAATAACGAATGGACTTCGAATATTATTAAAAGCAAGCGAGATAAATTTATAGTAGATATGGAATCTTGGATTAAACTCTTAAAAAAAATTAAATATATTTCAAATATTTTAAGAATAAAAACAGGAGTATTATGGGATTTTAGAGTCGGGGAACTTTCCGAAGAGGATATTTCGCTTTTGAAAAGATGGGTTGATTTTATGAACGATTATAAAGATATAGAAATAATATGCGACAGTTTGGGGCGAAGAGTGGATATTGAAAACGCTATTAACAATATAGAGTTTAAAGATTCTTATAATTATTCAAATAAAAAAATAACTTCTAAAGACGAAATAGTCGGAATTTATTTTTCTAAAGACATCGAGAATATAGTTCCCGAAGAGATGTCTCTACTTTGCGACAGTGATTTTGAAAAATTATTTAAATTAAAATATATAGAAAACAGACTAATGTGTTTCGACAGAGATTCTTATATTTTTAATGAAAAAGAAATAAAAAAAATCAAAGCGGGTTATATAGACGGTGGAGGACCCGTAATAATATGCATCGACACAAGCGGTTCTATGAAAGGAATTAACGAATATATAGCGAAAGCATCGACTCTAAAAATTGTTATGCGAGCTTTATCGGAAAACAGAAATGTTTATTTAATAAATTTCAGCGTGGAAATTTACTCTTATAAATTTTCAAAATATGACGGACTTGAAGAACTTATAAATTTTCTTAAATTAAGTTATCATGGCGGTTCGGATATTTATAAAGCGCTTTATGAGGCAAACAAAATGATGAATACGGAAGATTTCAGAAACGCAGATATTTTGGTATTATCCGATTTTATGATGGAAGATATGCCATACAATTTAATTGATTTATGCAATAAACAGAAATTAAAAGGCAATAAATTTTTCGCCGTTTCAATCGGGAAATTTCCATTCGGTTATTCATACAGAAAAGTGTTTAATAAACATTGGATATTCGATATTGACAACGGATTAAAAAGTATTTACTAACTATAAATTAACGCATTCCAATTTATATTTTTCTTTATTTAAAAATATTTTTAAAAGATTTTTTGCCTTATTTTTATCTTCTAAAGTTGTGCATATAATTAATCGATTTTTTATTTTGTCATTATTATTTAAAATATTATTTTTTTTCAAATATTTTTTTACCGACAAAGCCGTTTTACGACTCGGTTCTATAATATTTTTTATATTGTTTTTATTTTCTTTCAAAACTTTTTTTATGTCTTTTATTATTAAAGGATAATGAGTGCAAGCCAAAATCAAAGAGTCGGAATCCGAATCAATTTTTTTTATATAATTTTTAAGTATTTCAAATCTGTTTTTATAATTCTGCCAACCGTTTTCTATCATCGGACATAAATATGCGCAAGAGATTTGAGTGATTTTTATATCTTTATTATATTCTTTTATTTTTTTTATATATATTTTTGATTTAACCGTAAATTTTGTAGCCATAATCGATATATTATTAGAATCGCTGATGGCATTTTTGCAAGCATTTGAAATAACTTCTATTATTGGAACATTATATTTTTCTTTTAATATTTCGTAAGCGGAAGCCGATATCGTATTGCATCCTATAACCAATATTTTGCAATTTTTTCTTATGAGGAAATCTGCCATTTTTGAGGATAATTTTGCAATTTCTTTTTTTGATTTGTCTCCGTATGGAATATTTTTATTGTCTCCCAAATAAATATAATTTTCGTTTGGCATTAATTTTAATAATTCTCTTAAAATCGTTATTCCGCCGAATCCGGAATCGAATATTCCTATAGGTTTTGAATTAATATTCATAAATAAAAATCATTATATATAAAATTAACATAATAATCAATTATTTTTTAACATTATAAATATATTGCAAAATGTGGTATTTAATTATATCATTAATCGCAATTAAAATTAATTGAAAAGTTAAATAAAATTAAATAAAATTTTCAAAATGCGAGATTTATTATGAACCATTTAGAATTAAGGGAAAAGTTTAAAGAATTTTTTAAAAGTAAAAATCATGCGATAGAAAAATCCTCTTCTTTAATACCTATAGACGACCCGAGTTTATTGTTTACCACGGCGGGTATGTTGCAATTTAAACCGTATTATGCGGGAATAAAAAAAGCGCCATATTCGAGAGTAGCCACAATACAAAAATGTTTCAGATTATCCGATTTGGAAAATATAGGAAAAACGGCAAGGCATCATACTTTTTTTGAAATGTTTGGCAATTTTTGTTTTATGAGCGATTATTTCAAAAAAGAAGCTATAGAATTCGCTTGGGAATTTTCAACTCAAGTTATAAATCTTCCGAAAGAAAAAATATATGTTTCTGTTTACGAAAAAGACGACGAGGCTTTTAACCTTTGGAATAAGCGAATAGGAATTCCAAAAGAAAAAATAGTTCGTCTTGGAAAAAAGGATAATTTTTGGGGACCTGCTGGAGATTCTGGCGCTTGCGGACCTTGCAGCGAACTTTATATAGACATGGGCGAAGAAAAAGGCTGCCATAAATCGGACTGTTATGTCGGATGCGATTGCGAAAGATATTTGGAATTTTGGAATTTGGTTTTCAACGAATTTTTTCAAGATACTGACGGCAAATTATCTCCTTTACCAAATGTAGGAATCGATACGGGAATGGGACTTGAAAGATTATGCTATATTATGCAGGGAGTTGAAAGCAATTATCAAACGGATGTTATGAAGCCTATAGTCGATGCGATAACAAAAAAATTAAATATAAAATACGAAGATAAAAATAAAACCAAAATAAATTTGATAGCCGACCATTTAAGAGCTTTGGTATTCGTTATAGGAGAAGGTTGCGTTCCATCAAACGAAGGAAGAGGTTATGTTTTAAGAAGACTTTTAAGAAGAGCGTTAAAAACGGCTAGCGATTTTGGTTATAAAAACGCATTTTTAAATGAAATTACGGATTCGGTTACTGCAGTTTACGGCAAAATATACGATAATCTGCCAAAAGAGGAAGCCAATATAAAAAGAATTCTAAAAGAAGAAGAAAATAAATTTATAAATACAATCTCTGCGGGAATAAACAAACTTTATTTGGTAATGGAAGATTCCAAAGACAAAATTATAAAGGGAGCGGACGCTTTCATGCTTTTTGACACTTACGGACTACCTTTGGATATAACCGAAGAAGAGGCAACCGAACATGGATTTACCGTAGATAAATCCGGTTTTGAAGACGCTATGGAATCGCAAAGGAGCAGAAGCAGAGGAGCGGGAACGGATAAAAAATCAAGATTCGATTATATAGATTCTTTTGAAACGGAATATATAGGCGAAGATTATGATTTGATTGCAAAAGGAGTTAATGCAAAAATTGTCGCAATATATGATGATAGAAACAAAAAAGAAACGGTGGGAGACTATCAAGCGATTATTATAACAAATATTTCGCCTTTTTACGGAGAGATGGGAGGACAAGTCGGCGATACGGGATATATTGAAAATTCAAAATCCGAAAAAATTAAAGTTATAGACGCTCAAAAAAAAGAAAATACTATTATTCATATAGTCGATTCTAACGATTTAAAAAATTATTCTTTGAAAGTTGGAGAAGAAATTAAATTATTTGTCGATTTGGACAGAAGAAATTCAATCAGAAAAAATCATACGGCAACTCATATATTGCAAAGAGTATTGGAACTCACTTTGGGCGGACATATAAATCAGGCGGGAAGTTTCGTATGCGAAGATTATTTGAGATTCGATTTTACTCATCCCGATTCTATAAACGAAGAAACCTTAATTTCTATAGAAAATCAAGTTAATGAAATAGTATTTAAATCTATGCCCGCAGAAATAAAATATATGTCAAAAGAAGAGGCGATATCTTCCGGAGCGAAAGCTTTATTTGGTGAAAAATATCCCGATACCGTTAGAATATTAAATATAGGAAACGGTTTTTCGGTAGAACTTTGCGGAGGAAGTCATTTGACAAATACGGCTCAAGTCGGTTATTTTCATATAGTTGGCGAAGGTTCGGTTGCAAGCGGAGTTCGTAGAATAGAGGCTATAACGGGAATCAAAGCGGCTAAAGAGTCCACGAATATTTTTTATAAAGTGAAGAATTTAACTCATATATTGGGCGCTTCAAAAATAGAAGAACTTAATACAAGAGTTGAAAATTTGCAAAATGAAATAAAAAAACTTCAAAAAGAAAATAAAAGTTTAAAAACTTCCGGCTCTTCCGCCAATTTGTTTATGGATAATTACGAAAATGTAAACGGAATAAGATTTTATAATTTGGAGTTTAACGAAGATATAAAAAACATTAGACTTTATGCGGATACGATAAAAGAGAGAGTGAAAGATTCGGTTGCCGTAATGATTAGCAAAACGGATTCCTCAAATTCTATACTCGCTCAAATTACGGGAAAAGCCTTAAAAAATATGTCAGCAAATTCGATTATAAAAGATATTATTTCGGTTGCAGGCGGACGCGGAGGCGGAAAAGACACTTTCGCTCAAGGTTCTATTGAAGATATTGATAAGGCGAAAGAAGAGATAAATAAAATAAAAAGCAAATTATTATAGGATTTTTAATGAAAAACTTTGCGCATATTATATTTACATTATTTATACCATTTATATTATTTTCAATTTCATGTTCTGGGAAAAATGTAACTTTACGCAGAATTGAAGATATAAACCGAGCGGAAAGAAAATTAACAAAAAATCCAAAAAATGAAGAAGTGCTTTTGGAAGTTCTTAACGCCGCTCAAAACGGAAACAGGGAGGTGCGCGCCGAAGCTATGTGGGTTTTAAGCAAAATAGAATCGGAATTAGCATACAGCGATTTTTTAAAAGCGAGCGTAGAAGACCCTGATTTTAATGTGCGATGTTTGGCGGTTATGGGACTTGGAAAACTTGCGGCAAGCAATCCCGAAGCAATAGACAGTATCAAGCGGGCAATTTCCGACACAGATTTGCAAGTTCAGATGGAGGCTTTGAAAGTGGCTGGAAACTTAAACTCTCCCGAACTTTTAAATCCGATACTTGACAGTTTATCGAGCAGAAATAAATGGGTGAGAATAACGGCTATAGAATCTTTGAAAGATTATAAAGACGCTAGAGTCGACAGAGCTTTAAATTTACTTTATTCGAGCGATTCGGATTATGCGGTAAAATCGATAGCCGAACAAGTTATAGAATATAGAAAAGGAATTGTCAATGAATAAAAAATTATTTATATTTCTGTTTTTATTTATATTTTTTATAATCGTTATAATTTCATGCGCCAATATGAGAAAATCTTATGTCGTGCTTGACAATATTATAAAGAAAGAAAGAAATATAGTAATAGCTTCTTTTACATTTCCTAAAAGTATGACGAATCAATCTTTGGATAAATTAAAATATTTGAATACGGAAATATACGCCGATTTTGTATTGGAAAGTTTTATAAGCAATTTTAACGCTCAAAATAATTTGGTTAACCTTATAACCTTGGAAGAGGCTTTGGGAAAACAGGAATTTTCAAAATTGTCGAATCATTCGATATTCAGAGCCGATTATGTGGCGGCTACGGGAACTTTGGCTTCGGATATATTGGATGTTGGGATTGCCGATAAAGTATTAAGCGATTATGACGGAATAATGTTTGCAAACTCGTATATGTCGTTTTGGTCGCAGAATATAATAATAGATTTCAGAGTATACGAATCTAACGGAGAATATCTTTGGGTAGACAAATTAGACGGAAAATCCTACCATATAATAGGAGATACGGGTTCGCCGACTAAACAAACTGCTTATGAAATAATTATTGCCGATGTGACTAAATATCAACAAAGGCATGGCGAGGAACTTTACACCGTGATTAACGAGGCTATATCTAACGGAGTAAGCGGACTTAAAGAGAGAATTCCATATGCATTTAATACCAACGATATACTTTTTACTCAAAAAACATTCAGTTTAACTAATGAAGATTATGCAAAAAAGGCGGGTATAAATTAATGGCTAAAAAAAGAATAGAATTAAATTTCAGCGACACGGACGATTTTCATTTTAAAACTTATTTGAGAGGCTATTTGATAGAAATTGCAGAAGACAATTATTTAATAGTAAACGATGATTTATCCATAAGAGGAAGCGGAAAAACTCCGAAAGAGGCGGCGGAAACTATAAAGGAACAGTTTATGTTTCTTGCAAACGAAATCATTTATAAATCCAAATATGCAGCTTTAAGCGAGCGAGAAAGAAAAAAGTTTAATATTATACAATCTATATGCGATATTATATAATCGAATATAGATTTTTTATTTTTAAATATTTTAAATTTAATGTTTGATGGGAATAATATGATTTTAAACGAAGAGAGTAAAAAAAATATTTTAAATAAATTCAAAAATAAGAAAATTGCCGTTCTTTACGGAGGAGTAAGCGAAGAGAGGGAGGTTTCTTTAAGAAGCGGAGAGAATGTTTATAAGGCTCTTACAAGTTTTGACGAACTTAAAGGCAGTTGCATTTTAATAGATGTAAAAAATCATTACGAGCTTGTAAAAACTCTAAAAAAAGAAAATGTGGAATATTGCTATAATATTTTGCATGGCACTTTTGGAGAGGACGGTTCCATTCAGGGGCTTTTAGATTGTCTTAATATAAAATATACGGGAGAAAACACTTTAGTCAGTTCGGTTTGTATGAATAAAGTTTATACGAAGAGAATATGGCAATCATCAAAAATTCCAACGGCAGATTTTATTTTACTTAAAGATATTGCTAAAGATGTTTTTGAGAATATTAATAAAAAAAATAATAATCTTAATTTTCCTTTAATATTAAAACCTATATCAAACGGTTCGAGCGTGGGAGTTTATTTGATAAAAACTAAAAAAGAATTTAAAGAGACTATAAAAAAAATAGAAAATCTTTCAGATTATTTTATAGAACCATATATAAAAGGAAAAGAAATAACCGTAGGATTAGCGCGTAAAGACAAAGGAATATTTGTTTTTCCGATACTTGGGATAAACACAAAAAACGAAATATACGATTATGACGCAAAATATACAGCGGGCAAAACCGAATTGGAAGTTCCCGCAAAAATAGATAAGAAAATCGAAAAAAAAGTTATCGAAATCTGCTCTTCGGCTTATAATATTTTAGGCTGCGAAGGACTTTGCAGAATAGACGCCATAATAGACGAAAACAATAAAGTTTATTTAATGGAAGTGAACACTCAAAGCGGAATGACGAATACATCCGATATTCCCGCTATGGCAAAAAGCATAAATATAAAATTTGAAGATATAGTTTTATATGTATTGGGGTTAAGCTATAGAGATTAAAAATATTTTTTAAAATTCTAAAAAATTTATAATTCTATTAAAATTTAAATCACACAATCCGATAAATAAATTACAATATGATAATAAATTGTTTGAAAAAATCGAGCGATTTTTATTTTAGTAAGAATTGTGAAATTCTAAATTATTAATAACAATGTGGCTTTCGCTATGCGTCCCGTATTGTTATTAGATTAGAGAATTTGACAACAAGGGGCTTCAGCCCCTTGCGTTAACACTAGAAAAAAGCACAC